>JAQVGG010000027.1 GCA_028696815.1 Candidatus Altimarinota bacterium | reverse complement strand
CATCATTGATTATGAATGAATTGATTATCTCCAGAAAAAAAGTTAAAAAAGTTTAAACAAGAAAATCCTTTATTTGTCCCACTTTTTTAAAAAAATAAAATGTAAACTTGATTCTGCAATAATACAACTTTTGACAACAAATCAGTTTACATTAAAATAAATGTATTATTTACAATAATTAAACAAGATGGATTACTTAATAGATAAAAAGAAGTTTTTTGATATCTGGTCTAATAAACTTACTATACCCATTCCTGCTTTAGATATAGTAATATTTACCATATATAAGTGAAACTTATGTCTTGTATTGTGGCGTAATAAAGAAAGATTTTGAGATAAATATGCAATTCCTGGTTGAATTATTGCTAGATGATATTCCCTAGAAGAAAACTTTGATAATATACTACAAAGAGAAACTGGAATAACATGAGTTTATAAAGAACAATTATATACTTTTGGTAATCCATCTAGAGATGATAGATGACATGTTATATCCATATCATATTATGCCTTTGTAAAAGTTGAGAGTCTGCTAAAAACTGCTGATTTCACTAAAATAGATTTAGTTAAATATGATGATATAGAAAACTTAGATTTTGTTTATGATCATAAAAGTATCATAAAATATGCTAAACAAAGACTAGAATGGAAACTTGAATATACAAATATTTCAAAAGACCTACTTCCGAAAAATTTTAGAATAAGCCAACTTCAACTCACATATGAAATAGTTCTTTGAAAAAAGCTTGATAAAAGAAATTTTCAAAAAAAGATATTTAAACTACATATGATAAAAGAAACTTGAGAACTGGACAAAACTACAAACAGACCAGCAAAGTTATACACCTTTATAGACAAAGAGCTAAAAACATATGAAATACTCTAGAGTTTTCTAGAGTATTTTTTAATTAAAAAATGCCTTTGACAAATTACATATTATATTTAAGATGTGTTTATTAATTTTTTAAATAAATTATTATGGTTGTTGAAACTAATGCTCCTTTACTAACTAGAGAAGAAGAAATAGCTGCTGTGTTTAAATCAAATATCAGAGGAGATTGAGAAACTGTTGAAGAAATAGTTAAAGTAACTGTTTCAGATCTTGATGAGTCTGCAGAAGTAGTAAGAGATATTGTATGTAATTTATTAGGTATTAAACCTACTGAAACTACTAGACATTTCTACCCTTCTGAAATTGACAGATAATTAAATAAAAAATCCTTCAAATAATTTGAAGGATTTTTTATTAACAATATTAACTTGAAATTTCGCTTATTTTAACTAAATTAATACCATTACTTTCAACTTTATACTTTTAACTTTAAACTAACGTGTATAACCACAAAGAGATAGAAGCTAAATGGCAGGCTTATTGGGATAAAAACAAAACTTTTAAAGTAGAAAATCCTGCTTCTCCCCTGCTAGGGGGAGACTGAGAGGGGGGTATAGTTAAACCAAAATACTACTGTCTTGATATGTTCCCTTTTCCAAGTGGAGACTGATTACATGTATGACATCCAAAAAGTTATACTGCAAATGATATATTAGCTAGATACAAAACAGCTAAAGGTTTTAATGTACTTCATCCTATGGGATGGGATGCTTTTTGACTTCCTGCTGAAAACTATGCAATAAAAACTTGAACGCACCCAAAAGAAACTACTCAAAAAAATATTAATAATTTTAAAAGACAATTAAAAACAATTGGACTTTCATACGACTGGGATAGAGAGGTTGATACTACAGATCCTGAGTATTACAAATGGACTCAATGGATATTTTTAAAGATGTTTGAAACAGGTTTAGCTTATGAACAAGATTTACCTATAAACTACTGTCCAAGTTGTAAAACAGGACTTGCTAATGAAGAAGTATTAAATGACTTTTCTTGTGAGAGATGTGGAACAACTGTAGAAAAGAAAAAGATTAGACAATGGGTACTTGCTATCACTAAATATGCTGAAAGATTATTAAATGATGTAGATAAACTAGACTGGCCAGAAGGTATAAAAGATATGCAAAGAAACTGGATCTGAAAGTCTGAAGGTTGTGAGTTTGAGATGAAAGTTATATCCCCCTCTCAATTCTCCCCCCAAGGGAGAGATGAAGCCACAAATTCTTTCTCCCCTGGGGGGAAAGATGCCTGAAAGGCAGATAGGGGGACTATAAGAGTATATACTACTCGTATAGATACTGTTTTTGGTATGACTTATGCTGTACTTGCTCCTGATCACAAAGATGTTATGGAATTTATCACTCCTGAGCAAAAACAAGCTTGTTTAGACTATATAGAAGTTGCAAGTAAAAAATCAGATCAAGATAGAACTACTGATGACAAAGAAAAAACTTGAGTATTTACGGGTAGCTTTGTTATAAATCCTTTTAATTGAAAAGAAGTTCCACTTTGGATTTGAGACTATGTGCTAGGAAGTTATGGTACCTGAGCAGTTATGGCAGTGCCTGATCACGATGATAGAGATTTTGAGTTTGCAAAGAAATATGGATTAGAGATAAAGCAAAGTATTGCAAAAGAAATAGTTTATTGATGAATAAATGCACCTAAAAAAGAAGCTGAAACATTAAACAGAAAAATTATTGATGTAATTCTTGAAAATGATAAATGAGAATTTCTGTTACTGATTGATGAAAATCCTACAAATTATCATTTTGTATGATGATGAATTGAAGACTGAGATACAGAATTAGAAACTGTAGCAAAAGAGCTTACAGAGGAAACTTGATACACTGATTTTAAGATTTTGTGAGTAATAGACTGAAGTTACTCTCTATGATATGCATTTAGATATACCAAAAATAAAAATCAAAGATGTTTATGATGATTTTTCCATGTAAAATTAAACTCTGAAAACAGAGTTCATTCTGAAATAGAAGAAGGTAAACATAAAATGCAGTGGTTTAAAAAAGAAGAAATTAAAAATATACTATCATGGGAACCACATAAGTATGCTTGGGATATTTTTGTAAACTGAAAGAAATGCTTTACTGATTATTGAGTTCTAGTAAACTCATGAGACTTTTCATGACTTACTTCTGAAGAAGCAAAAATTAAAATTACTGAGTTTGCAGAAAAAAACTGATTTTGAACTAAAAAAGTAAACTACAAACTTAGAGACTGGTTGTTCTCTAGACAAAGATACTGGTGAGAACCTATTCCTTTGATTCATTTAGATATGAATCAAGTTAGAAGTCTGCCTCATATAAGTGATATATCTCAAGCTACAGAAGATAATCTAGCATATATATTAAAAAGAGATCCTAGAGATGGAGAAAACTGTACTTGAACAACTTGCCATTGAAAAGTAAGAGAACTTATCATAAATAAAAAGGTATTTAGTAAGATATATGACTGACTTTATGGTAAAATAGTTTGTGATTACAATTTACCACTTGAACTTCCTGAAATAGAAAACTTTGAACCTGCTTGAGATGGTAATTCTCCCCTAGCTACAGTTCCAGATTTTGTAAATGTAGCTTTAGCAGATAACTTAAACGGTAGAAGAGAAACAAACACTATGCCTCAATGGTGAGGATCTTGTTGGTATTATTTGAGATATATGGATCCAAAAAATCCTGATAGACTAGTTGATAGATCCGTTGCTGATTATTGGTGAGAAGTTGATAGTTACGTGGGTTGAGCTGAACATGCTGTACTACATTTACTTTATGCAAGATTTTGGCATAAGTTCTTGTTTGATATAGGAGTAGTTCCAACAGATGAGCCATTTTATAGACTGAGAAATCAAGGACTTATACTTGCCTACTCTTATCAAAATGCAAAAGGTAAACTTATAGCAAATGATTTAGTAGAAGAAAAAGACTGAAAATTTTATGACACCGAGACTTGAGATGAACTACAAAAGGTAGTTGCTAAGATGTCTAAAAGTCTAAAAAATGTAGTAAATCCAGATGATATAATAGAGCAATATTGAGCTGATACTCTAAGACTTTATGAAATGTACATGGCTGACTTCAAAGATTCTGCCCCATGGGATACAAAAAATATTATTGGGGTAAGAAGATTTATAGAAAAAGCTGAGAGACTTTTCGTTTCTCCCCCTGCTAGGGGGGAGTTAGAGGGGGGGCTTCCTAAAATCTCAACTGAAGATGATAACTCAACTATGAAACTAGTTCACAAGACTATTAAAAAAGTTTGAGAAGATATAGAAAATTATAAGTTCAATACTGCAATAGCAAGTCTGATGATACTAGTAAATAACTGATTACCTAAAAATGAAAAATTACAAGATAAGTGGAAATCTATATTTGTAAGATTACTTCATCCTTTTACTCCTCATTTAAGCGAAGAGTTATGGCAAAGACTTTGAAATACAAGATCTGTTTTTCAAGCTCCATGGCCAAAATATGATGAATCTATGACAGTTGATGACACTATAACTATTGCTGTGCAAGTACTTGGAAAAGTTAGAGCAACTATAGAAGTATCAAAAGATGAAGACCAAGCCTCAGTCTTAGAAAAGGCAAAAGCTGACCCAAACGTAGCTAAATGGCTAGAGTGAAAAACTCTAGTAAAAGAGATTTATGTACCTGGAAAAATAGTCAATTTAGTTGTTAAATAAAAATTAATTTTAAAAATGATAAAAAAAATTCTTACATTTCTCACTATATACTTTATCCTAGCAACTAACCTAGTTTTCGCTTGAGCAAGTTGAGATAGTTCTAGCATACAAACAAGACTTCCTAGTTATGTTTGAGAACTATCTTGAGTTTTTGTTGATGATATAAATTACTGGAAATCTGGACTTCCCTCAGAAGACCAAAATAAAAATGAGTATATAGTTATTCCTTCTAATGGTCTTATTGTTCCAATAAACAGAATTCCTGAAAACACAAACGATTATACATCAATGCTTCAATACAAAAGTATAGATATAAACAAATATTTACAAACTTGAGTACTTCTCTACCCTAAGAAATCCCCAAGTTCATATTGAGAATATTGAAATAATACTATTTTTGGACATAGTTCTTACTTCAAAAGCGATTTAGGAAGGTATAAAACACAGTTTCAATTAATTATTTGACTTGAGGTCTGAAAAGAAGTTTGGGTATATAAAAAAAATAATTTAGGTCTTTGGAAAAGATACAGATACAAAGTGACAAAATCTTATGAAACCACTCCAAATGATGTATCTATCCTAAAAACCAGATATGTAAAAGAGTTAACTCTATTTACTTGTACTCCAATCTGAAATATCACAGGTAGATGGGTAGTAAAAGCTGAATATATAGAAGAACCAAATTATACTCTTTCTCCAAAAATAAAACTTTTTTGAAACAAGCTTGTAAAAACTGTATCTAATATACAAAACAAAGAACTTAAAAATCAAGCTATACTAAAAATAAATTCAAACATAAACAAACTCTTAAAATCAAATCCTAGTAATACTAGATTAATAGAAATAACAGATTATTTCAAAAACAGATTATGAGTTGAGTATTTATTGTAAAAAAATAGTAGCTATTAAATAGCTACTATTTTTTTATTACTTTATCCAAAGTATAAAGCTTCAAGATTCAATTAAAACTTTTTTGCAAATCTCAAAATATATTTGTTATACTACACCTCTCTACATTATCACAGATTATTCCTTTAGTACAATCTCTTATATTTAATTCTTCTCATACAGAATTTAAAATATCATAAAATGATATATTTTCTATATCCATTCACAACTCTACTCCTCAGAACCTTCACTTTGTTGTTATTAAAACACCTGACTTTTCTAGCTCAGAAATAATTCTTCTTAACAGAGACTCTGAGATTTCTAAATCTTTTGAAATGTCCAAAATCTTGATTAGTTTAGGATATCTTTCAGCTATGTAAATAACAGCCTTTAAAGCATAAGATCACTTTTTACTTAGTTTTATCATATTTTTTTATATTACATCATCAAAACTATCCTCAATTCCATCTTTTAAATACTTGTGAATTGCATTTCTTGTAGTAAGAAGAGCTAAAACTGCTGCTTGCTTTCTTCTGTCTGAAATCTCCTGCTCAACTAATTTTTCTATATAATCATAATCTAGATTTAATACTTCTTTTATATCCATACCTATAATACTTTCTCCAAACATAGAAGCACATGCAGTTGTTATAATCGCAGTATCTCACTGAAAAGACCAATCTATTATTTTATTTTCATCTATTTTTACATATACTTTTAAATCATCTCAACAAGTTCTATTGTCTTCCCAATGCTCAATATCATAGTTTTCTAAGACTCATTTATTTGGATGATTTTTACTATAGTAAATTATATTTTCGTTGTACATAGTTTTCTTATTTTAAAACATTAATAGCTTCTTGCAAAGCATCAAAAAATATATCTATATCTTCTTTTGTATTATAGATATATAAGCTTATTCTACAAGTATGATTTAATCATAACTCTCATAAAAATGGTTCTGCACAGTGTTGTCACGCTCTGATACATATGTTTTTCTCAGCTAAATAATCAGCTATATCAAGAGAGTGTACTCAGTCAACAATAAAACTAAAAACTGAAACTCTAGATTCATGATTAACTCATCAGATTAATTTAACTCAAGACATCTCACTAAATTTTTGTAGAGTGTATTTATTTAATTCAAGTTCTATTTCTTCTATAGTTTTATATCCTCAAATATTTTCTATATACTCCAAAGCTTTTAGCAAACTCAATGCTCAAGTTAAGTTTGGAGTACCTGGCTCAAATCTGTCTGGCAAAGGAGCTTCCAAAAAACAAGTCTTTTTCACCCATGATATTGCTCATCATCATGAAAAAGCTGGTTTTAGCTCTTTTAATAAATCTTCTCTTCCCCATAAAACTCAGATTCATGAGTCAGCCATAACCTTATGTCATGTAAAAAACAAAAAGTCACATTTAAGTTTTTGTACATCAAGTTTTATGTGTGGGAAACTTTGAGAAGCATCAATTATAAAAAGCGGTTTTTTACTTTCCTCTTTTCACTTTCCTCTTTCTTCTATAATCTCTCATACTTTTTCTAAATCAAAAATTTCTCAAGTTACATTTGAAACATGAGTTATAGATACAGCTTTTACTCTATCGTCTAGTTTTCTTTCTAAATCATCAAAATCAAGTGAATAATCATCTTTTACACCTATATAATCAAGCTCGATTCATACTTCCTCAGCAAGTATCAACCAAGGTACTACATTTGCATGGTGCTCAACAATACTTACAAGTACTTTATCTCACGCCTTAAAATATCATGATCTCTTTAAACTTCAAACAAGTAAATTTGAAGCATAAGTTGAGTTAAATGTATATATAACTTCTTTCCAAGAATGTGCTCATAAAAATTCTGCTACTTTCTTTTTTGAATCTACATACATATGCTCTGACCTTTCGGCTAGAGAGTAAGATCATCTATGTATATTACTATAATCGTTTTCTAAATAAATTTTCATTGCATCAATAACATAACTAGGCTTTTGAGAACTAGCTGTAGAATCCATATATATAAGTCCTGGATTATTTTTTAGTATAGGAAAATCTTTTTTGAAATTTAACATAGTTATTTAATTTTAATTAAAATATTCTTAACTAATCCTTCATAAAACTCATTATCCACCATACTTAAACATTTAAATAAATCGCTTATTTTTGCTTCTAACATCATAGATATAGCACTTTCTTTTCAAATTCATCTACTTCTAAGATAAAATAATTCATCATCACTTACACGTTCTATCTTACATGCATGACTTGCTTCTACATCGTTTGAAGCAACAAGTAGTGTTGGTACTCATTTTATTTTTCAAGTGTTTCATAAAAATATGTTTTCTTGAATCAAGTGTCCTTTAATTTTTTCTATTCACTTTTTTATATCTATTATACCATCTACATCTACAATTCAATTATCCATTACAAGAGAAATAATTTTAACATCTGATTTTGTATGACTTGCCTCGATACTAGACTTTATCTTAGCTACAGTTTTGTCTCCATCTATAGCCAAAAGCAAATATCTAACTTTTAGACTTGATCATTCTTTATTTGAAATAATATTTAGCTTATAGTTAGATATATTATTTAAAACTCAAAATATTTCAACTTGAGAATGCTCTCATAGGAAGAAATTTACCTCACCCCCTAGCCCCCTCTCCTTTGTAGTAGAGGGTGAATTAAATTGTCCTTGCTCCTTCTCCTCCAAAGGAGAAGGTTGGGATGAGGTATCATCAAAAAATATAGCAGAAATATTGTCTTCTATAACCACCCCTGTCCCCTCCTTACTAAGGAGGGGTAATATATCAGAAAATTTATAAAATCAGGATTTTGTTATTTTTATATTTGACATATTAATCTTTACAATTATAATTCTTTTACTTTATTATTGAGGCATAGCTCAATTGGTAGAGCAACTGATTATCAGCTTCTAAGCAATCCAACTTCTCCAATAATCCTAGGAGTGAGGAGGTGGTTGTACGAAGACATCAGTGGTCGAGAGTTCAATTCTCTCTGCCTCAGCCATATACAAGCTCCACAAATAGTGGGGCTTTTCTTATTTTCAAAAACTTTCCTCTTTTTACTTATCTCTTTCATCTTAAATCCCCTCCATCTCCATACTTATAAGTACATTCATCTCGCTTGCGTATTCAAGTGGTAGTTCTTTCATTACAGGACTTATAAATCAGTTAACTATCATAGCCTTAGCCTGTTCTTCAGTTATACCTCTGGATTGCAAGTAAAACAAATCATCAGGATTTATTTTCCCTGCACTTGCCTCATGAGCTACAACACTATCAGTATTTTCTACACTTATATGTGGTATAGCATTACTTACAGAAGTCTCATCAAGTATTAATCAATCACAATCCACTTTTGAAACAGCTCATATAGCATTTGGCAGTATTTTTACAAGTCATCTATAAGTACTTACTCATCATCATTTTGAAACTGATTTACTTATCACATTTGAGGAAGTATTTTTTCAGATATGAATTACTTTTGCTCAAGTATCTTGATTTTGTCATGAGCTAGCAAATGCAATTCATAAGTGATCTGCCTTTGAATTATCTCATTTCAAAATAGTGCAAGGATAAAGCATAGTAGTACAAGATCACATATTTCATCCCACCCATTCCATATATCAAGACTCTTCAACTATTGCTCTTTTAGTATTTAGATTATAGGTATCCAAACTCCAATTTTCTACAGAGCTATAACGCATAGAAGCATTTTTTCAAACAAAAATTTCTACTCCTCCTGCATGTAGTGAATTTTTGTCGTACTTAGGAGCACTACAACCTTCTATATAGTGAGCGCTACTATCTTCTTCAAGTATTATAAGTGTATGTTCAAACTGTCCTCCAGCTTTTACATTCATCCTAAAATATGATTGTAACGGCTCGTCTATCTTGACTCAAGCAGGTACATATAAAAATGTTCCTCAACTCCAAACTGCATAATGGAGTGCTGAAAACTTATGATCTGACAGAGGTATAGATTTAGAAAAATACTTTTTTATAAGCTCTTCGTACTCTGGCTTTTGTAGAGCATGTGTCATATCATCAAATATTACTCACCTGTCCACTAACTCTTGTTTTAAGTTATGGTAAACTACTTCGCTATCATATTGTGCTCCAACTCAAGCAAGAGCTTTTTTCTCAGCTTCTGGTATACCTAAACGATCAAAAGTCTTTTTAATATTTTCTGGTACTTCGTCCCAACTTTTATTATCTCAAGCCCCTTCAGGTTTAGCAAAATAATAAATACTATCTAAATCGAGTTTAGATAAGTCGGGTCACCAAGTAGGCATCTGCTTTTCTTGAAAGATTTTTAATGCTTTAAGTCTTAACTCAAGCATCCAAGCAGGCTCTTTGTTAGAAATACTTATTTGTCTAACAATATCCTGACTTAATCACGCTTTTAATTCCTCCGAGTATTTTACTTCATCAGAGAAATTCCAAGTGTTTGATACAGAAATACCCCAGGGCACTCTCTCTTGACTCTTTGAGTCAATTCACCTTGTGTTTTTAGGATTATTATTCATAACCTTTTTTCTTTATATTATCAATTAATTCTTTTCATCATTTTTTATCAACTAATCATTGTTTAATTACATAAACTTCATCTACATCTACATAATTAAGTATCTTAAAATAGTGAGTTATTATTATCAAACTGTTATTTTCATTGTTTATACTCTTTAAAAGTTCAGCCACTTTTTTAAATGCATCTAAATCAAGTCAGCTATCTATCTCATCAAGTATTATATATTTTGGTCAGATAAGCTTCATTTGAAGCATCTCTATTTTTCTTTTTTCTCCACCTGAAAATCATACATTTAATTCTCTATTTAAAAAACTTTCTTCTATATGTAACTCTTCTAAATACTTTTTTATAAACCTCTTAAAAACAAAAGGAGATAAGCCTCCTTTGAGACAGGTCTCCTCCTTTGAGACCGGTCTTTTAGATAAGAGGTGTATGTTATATATTGTTCTTAAATATTCACTTAACTTTATCCCCTTTATCTCTGGAACATTTTGAAACGAAAGAAATAGTCAAGCCTGACTTCTCTCTTCTGGAGGAAGTGACAATAAATCCTTTCAATCAATATTTACCTCTCCACTTATATACTCATATTTTGGATGTCACATCAAAAATGCTGATAGAGTTGACTTACCACTACCATTTTTTCAAAGTAGACAATAGTTTTTTCCAAGACAAAAATTTAAAGATACTCATTTCAATATCTCTTTATCTCAAACTCAAACTTTTAAATTTTGAACTGTTATTGCTTTTCTATTCATTATAAAGTATATATTAATATTTAATCATTACCATTTTAGTAATATTTTACAAAATGCAAATCTTTTATATTTTAATTAATTTTACGAAAATTAGCTAAATTTTACATATACAAAATATACACTTTTCTTTAAAATAGACACTTGTTAACAAAATGTTAAAAACTCATTTTTATTCTTTATTTTAAGCACAACTTATTTTAGACAATTTGTCTAGTCATATTGTTCAACTTATTTTGACAATAAAAAAAAAATTCTTAAATTTATAGATGTGTTTTGCTATAAATAAACAACAAAATTAAAAAATTAACAATTTTTTAACAAAAATGGATTCTACAAGTGAAAATAATATACAAAAAAAACACGTATCCGTGTTATTGCATGAGCTTGTTGATGCTATAAAGGTTTATGATAGTAGACAAAATATAGTTGTAGACGCTACCCTGTGATTAGCAGGACATGCAAACAAAATAATACAAAAATTAAATAAGTGAGATATCTTCATCTGATTTGATGCAGATATAAGAAATCTAAAACTTGCAAAAGAGATACTAGACAAAGTTAACTCTGACAACAAAGTAAAAATAATCCTTATAAATTCCAACTTTGTTAACTTACGTTCAGAGTTAAAGAAGCATAACATAGAGAAAATAACATGAATTTACTATGACTTAGGTATATCCTCAGTCCATGTTGATGAAGCAGATAGATGATTTAGTTTTAAACAAAACTGACCACTTGATATGAGATTTGATGCAACTAAGTGAAAAACAGCAGCTGACATAGTAAACTCTTACACTGAAGGCGACTTAAGAAAAATATTCTTAGAATACGCAGAAGAAGCAGCTTGTAGCAAGATAGCAAAAAAGATAGTAGAAAAAAGAAAAGTTAAAAAGTTTGAAACGACATTTGATTTGATAGAAGCACTTGAAGAAGTAAATAAACACCCAAAAACAAAAACCAGAGTGTTCCAAGCACTGAGAATAGAAGTAAATAATGAACTTGAACACATAAAAAGCTCTATAAATGATGCTATAAACTTACTTGAAAAAAACTGAATAATATTTGTAATAAGCTTCCACTCTCTAGAAGACAGGATTGTAAAACAAATATTTAAAAAAGAAACAAGAGATTGCATATGTTCTGACATAATATGCTCATGTGGACATAAAAAATCTTTAGAATTACTTACAAAAAAACCAATAATCCCTACAGAAGCTGAAATAAAAGAAAATCCAAGAAGTAGAAGTGCAAAAGCGAGAAGTGCTAAAAAAATTATTTAAAATTATTCTTCTAACCTTTTAAATAAAGTGAATCCAAAAGCAGTACTAAAAGATTATAGATCTAACTTTCGCTCAGTGAGAAAACAAACAAGAGAAGAATTTGTTTTCTGAATTAGATCAACATATATGATTATGTTAGGAGTAATCGCCTCTTTACTTGTTTATTATGTTTGGATCTTAAATGTAAATGCAACTCAAGGATACAATATAAGACAATTACAAACTGAAAAAAGAGCTCTACTTCTAGAAAAAGAGCTACTTGATGTTAAAATAGCGGAACTTGAAAGTCTAGATAGCATACTAAATAGTGATGATATGAAAGATATGGAAAAAGTGGAAAACCCGGACTATGTAGTAATAAAAAATGATACACAATACGTATATAATTACTAAATCAAGTGATAGTTAAAAATATATAATAAATAATTAGGTCAGCCTTTGGCTGGTCTTTTTTATTGCTTTTTCTATTTTTTACATACAATAATTATTAATTATAAATTATTCGTTATACACTAGTAAAAATGCCTGAAGCTTTAAAAAAATTGATAAACTCTATAAGTTACCTACCTTGAATCTGAGAAAAATCTGCTACAAAACTTGCTTTTTTTCTATTAAACTCAAATAAAAATTATATAGATAATCTATCAGAAAACTTAAAAAATATAAAAGATAAAGTTTGAAAATGTAGTGTTTGTAATACTCTTACAGATATATGATCTGAAACTTGTAGTATATGCTCAAATCCCAGTAGAAATAAATATGAGATTACAATAGTTGAAGAATATTTAGATATGATTACTCTTGAAGAAACATGAGTATTCTCAGGGGTATATCATGTACTTGGATGAGCTATTTCCCCTATTTCCTGAGTATTTGTTTGAGATCTAAATTTTGAATGATTATTTAACAGAATAGAAGCACTAGATAATAAAGTTGAGCTTATACTAGCTACAAACCCAAATATAGAATGAGAAGCAACAGCAAATTATCTGATAGAAGAAATTGACAAAAGAGGATTAAAATATAAAGTAAAAATAACAAGACTTAGCAGATGACTATCTAGCTGATACATAGAATACGCTGACAATATGACTCTGATAAATGCTTTAAAGGAAAGAAAAGAAATTTAATTCATAATAGTAATTATCATGACTTCTGAAATCACTCCACCATGAAAAAATGCTAGGATGACTAAAGCTCAAGTAAAAAAGTATGTAGCTGATATGAAACAAGCTCAAGCTATTGCGCAAGAAAAGATAAAACAAGCCCAAAATAGTTGAGAAATGAAACAAGAAGAAAAAGAAATAGAACAGCTTGAAAATTTACTTGATGAAGAAATAAATAAATAATATTTAAAAGATTAAAGCCCCGGACAATTGTCCGGGGCTTTTTTTACCTGCCTCCTTACAGGTTAATCAAGCTCAACGCCGAGGCGGCGAGCCACCTCCTCGTAGGCCTCCACCACACCGCCGAGCCCCTGGCGGAAACGGTCCTTATCCAGCTTCTTGCGGGTTTCAGCGTCCCACAGACGGCAACCGTCCGGGGTGAACTCATCGCCGAGAAGCACTTGCCCCTGATAGCGACCGAACTCCAGCTTATAATCAACGAGTATGAGCCCTGCGCCTGCGAAGAGCTTCTTGAGCACGTCGTTGACGCGGAAGGTCAGCACCTTCATTTGTTCAACCTCGTCATCGGTCGCCCAATCAAAGGTACGGATGTGGTACTCGTTAACCATCGGGTCATGGCGAGCATCATCCTTGAGGAAGAACTCAAAGGTAGGCGGACTGAGGTCCATACCGTCCTGCACGCCGAGACGGCGCACGATGCTGCCAGTGGCGATGTTACGCACCACACACTCAATCGGAATCATCTCCAGCTTCTTTACCAGCGTCTCGGTATCCGAGAGCAGGCGGTCGAAGTGGGTCGGAACGCCGGCAACCTCCAGCCGTTGCATGATGAAGGCGTTGAAGCGATTGTTCACCATACCCTTGCGGGCCAGTTGCTCAATCTTCTCGCCGTCGTTCATGGATGTATCGTCACGGAACAACATGACCAAGCGATACGGATCGTCGGTAGTGAACACCGACTTCGCCTTGCCTGCGTACAACTCTACTTTCTTTTCCACTTTCTTTCTCCTTCTTTCCTAACAAAAAAATGGGACTATTTTATACTTCTTTTTAGAAAAAAGTCAAAACTTTTTAAATAAATAAAAAGGATTAATTATGAAGTGCCCCCTAGAAAGTAGAGTCAAATAAAAAAGAGACTCTACTTTTTTTGTGTTTTGAATAAAATAAGAAAAAGTATTTAATTTTTAATAAATATAAAAATGAGAGAAATTAAATATACT
>JAQVGG010000006.1 GCA_028696815.1 Candidatus Altimarinota bacterium | reverse complement strand
TAGTTGTCATTTTAATTCTATCATAGAAAAGCAATTAGGCATATATTATTTCTTTTATTGATATAATTAGTTGTTACCAAATTATTATATCAGAAAATGTAAACCTAATTGCTGCAATTATAACAAATTTTATTTCGTTTTCTTCTTTGGTATCTCATAATAATCAAGTAAGTATGATGCTACTCTTTGAAACAATTTTACTGAAGTATTTCAACCATACTCACTAGATCTTGGTCTATCAAGTTTAACAACTACAACAAATTTTGGATCTTCTGCTGGACCAAATCAGGCAAATGATGCAAATGTTGAGGCGATTCATGTTTCATATCATCACTTAGATGCTATTTGAGAAGTTCAAGTTTTTCAAGCTAAATTATATCATTCTACTTTGGCTAATGATGCAACTCAATTATTTATAGAATCTACTAGTAATTTAACCATTGTTCTTGAAGTAGACTCTTTTATAACCCTATGATCTACTTCAGTTTTATATTTTAGTACCTTTCCATTTGGATACTGTATATAATCAACTATATGAGGCTTAACATAAAGTCATCAGTTAGCAAGCGTACTATACGCAGTAGCCATTTGTAATGGAGTTACACTTATACCAAGTCAGTAAGAAGAAGTAAATAGTTTTGCTGTGGACCATTTTTCAAAACTCTCTATTTTTTTATAAATCTCTCACTCTAAAGTAATTCAAGTAGGTATTCAAAAACCAAATTTATTTAAATATTCATATGCTAGTGCTTTACCATACTTTTGAGCAATTCTAACCATTCATACATTACAACTATAATTAAGTGCATGAGCAAAAGTATTATATCATAAACATTGTGATGAAACATTTGTTATTTTAAATTTATCAATTATAACCTCTCATTTATCATTATACATATCATACTCATTTATCTCTCAAGTATCGATTCATATAGCTACAGTTACAGATTTCATAATTGAACCTGGTTCATACATACCTGAAATTACATCATTTTGGTATACGCTTGGTCAAAAATCATTTGCAAACTTGTATTTTACTATTGCAGGATTTCATAATTCATCTTCTGTTGCATCTCTAAGTAAAAGTTTTTTTCAATTATAGTAATACTCTCTTCATTCATTTGAGTCAACAACAAAAACAGGAAATCATTTCAAATCTATAAGGGGATCTGGATATTTTCCATAATTTACTTTTTCAAGTTCATAAACATTTCATGGATTATTTGGGTTATAACTTGGGTAATTTGCCATAGCTATAATTGCTCAAGTTTTAGGATTCATTACAACAACAGAACCTTTATTTGCCCTATATTCCTTTACTCAAGATTCAAGTATCTCCTCAATTTCTTTTTGAATATTTCTATCTATAGTACTATAAATACGAGCTCACTCTCAATAAGTATCTCACAAATCAAGACTTATTGGATCTATAGTTCTACCCTGTATATCCTTTCTACTAATGATATAACCATCATTTCATTTTAATATATCATTGAAATATCATTCAAGCCCATAGTGTCAAACTCAATCATTATCTATAAATCAAGTAACCTGAGAAGCAATATTTTTTTCAGGATAATATCTTTGAGGATATGGTTCAAGTATTATGAAATTTGAAATTCATTTTTCACTATCAAGTATACCTCTTTGTATAGCTTGCCTTTCATCTTTTAAATACTCATTAATTTCTTCAGAAGTATCAATTGATAGTTTTGAAATAATCGGTATATATCTTTTGTCTCTTTTTCTTAATAAGTATGCTATTCTAGGTTCAGGAGTAGATAAAACTTGCGATAACTCAGATGCAACTGACTCAGGAGAAGAAATCTCTTCTGGATTAGCATATACGCTTCCATCATCATTTGGATAAATTCAAGTCATAGATAATCATTTTAGCCTAATAACTGCATCGGCTCATAATCCAGTTTCAAGTAAAACAGAAGTAACTTTTGTTTGTCATAATTTATATTTTAATCACTCAAATATAAGATTTTTTATGTAATCTTCTTCATATGCAAAATCTTCGATTTCAAGTTTTTTTAAAAACTTAAGTATTCAATCATAACACTCTTTTTGAGTTTTTGTTAGACACAATTCTTTATAAACTATATCTCTTAAAAATACTGTTAGTTTTCATTTATCTCAGGGCATCATAGGATCTACAGCAATATCATTTAGATTTACAGATGTTGCAAAAATAGTATCTTTTGCTGAGTATATATTTCATCTAGTCACTGGGATTTTCACCTCTCAAATTTGTTGTTTATCAGCTAATTCTTTATAAAAATCATAGTTTAAAACAGTGTATGAAAATACTTTTGAAACTATAATCAAAGAAAATACTATAAAAAAACCAAAAACTATATATTCTCTTGGGTATTTATTTATAATTTTTTCTAGATTATCAAAAAAGTTGTTTTTATTTCTCATAATTTTTTACTATATCACTTTCTAATTCTTTTAAAATATAAGGCAAATTTATTATTTCTCAAGATATTATTTTATTTTTATAGTTTTTTAAGGTATTATAAGCAGACTCAAGAGATTCCTTGTAAGTTCATACGCATTCAAAAGGTTTATATTTAGAAAGTCACATAAGTCATTTATAAGTTTCTAACAAACTTACTTTATCAAGAAGGTTTTCTCAAAATATCTCAATTAATTTTTTATCTTCTAAAAATGGTGATAATATCAAGTATACAAAAGCGCATTTCTCACAAGAGCAACACCAGTTTGTGTTTTGAGTGGCTCAAGTAATCTTAAAATTTCTATTGCAACTAGAAAAACTTGAAAAATACTTTGATGCTTTTTTAGCAAAAATCTCAGCTATTTCAAGCTCATATTTATCTCTTAGTAGTGAATAATAATTTATATCAGATGATATATTTTTTTTCACATAATCTCTAAAATCTCTTTCAAATTCTCAGCCTTTTGAGTACTGGTGGTTAATTTTTAATCATTTCCAAATAGTATTTTCTTCATCAGCTGATTTTTCATTTGATAATACTATATCTTTATAATTGTAAAGATATGCCGAAACAAGACTTACAAATGCTATAATTCAAGTAATAGGAACATGTCAGTTATAGTATCATGCTTCATTTAATTTAAAAAGATTTTCTGATAGTTTTCTTTTTACTAGCATAGCTTTTTTACCTAAAACCTGTAGAGTATTTTCCTTTATCCTATCTATTTTTCAAAAAACATATGGAGTAAAATTTTCTCACTTCTCCTCAAGTAAAATACTTGACACAATAGAGTCTTTTCAACCTCACCACATAAGTAGTGATTTTCTACCTCACTCAATAAGCCCTCACTCAATCTCTCCCAATGGGAGAGAAGTAGCTACATAAGGATTATTATTAATACCTTCTACCCCCTCTCCCAATGGGAGAGGGTTAGGGTGAGGGCTTATAAAACCCAGTAATCAATTTGGATCCATATCATTTTTTATGAAAAACTCTCCTAGTCAGTTAGTATAAAACTTTTTCCAAAAACTTATTTGTTCATCATTTAAAAATCCAGTTTCTATAACTAAATCTTTTGTTGGATAAAGTTTATAGTAACTTATACCCAAAGCTATATGAAGATGAAAAAGTAAGTTATCTATTATCTCTAAATCTAAGTCATCTCTTACCTTAAAATCATCACTTTTGAAACTTATAGTCTCTTCAAAAAACTCATCTTTATCAAAACTATAGCAAAACTTTGCTTCTAGAGTCTTATCATCAAAGCTGTATCTCTCAAAGTAAAATGTAGTAAATATTTTCATCTTTAGTTTTTGTCTTTTGTAATTTTTAAGTATAATAAATTTATTCTAAAAATAGAATAAATCAAGAAGAAAATAGAGCTTTTCTTATTTAATTTATAATTAACTTTTATAACTAATAAAAATTTAAAAATCTTGATACTATATATTCTGTACTTAGTGTTATAGTTCTTCCATTTTTACTTTTTCTATAACTTTTTAGTGCATTTATATTTAATTCTCCTATATTTGAAGAAATAATAATAACTTATTTAATCGTACTTAGTATATTTTTGATTCCAGTTATATTAATCATATCAAATATAATGATATGATTAATATAAGAAAAACCAATACTAAATCTACTGTAACTTATATGCTTATACCAATAATTTACCTAATTATATTTCTCCTAATTTGGTTTTACGTTTATTTTGTAAGTTCAAAAATGAATATAGTTTATTATACTCTAGTCAATTCACCAAATATTCCATGAAAAAAATAATTAGTGGCATTTTGAGAGAATGACTACTAACTAAATTATGCTTGAGTGAAATGATTAAGAGATAGAAAGTTGGGAAATTTTAAATAATGTTAACAATTAATATATAATAAAATCATGACTAATATTAAAAAAAAGTGGGATTTACTAAATCCTCAGAAAAAACAATCTTTTATCCCTGATATAATTACTTTTTTTGAAAATAATTATGATGAAGAAATATGAATCCTTGCAGCAGAAGAAGTTTTAGACTTCTTTTTAGAAAATATAGCTCTGGATATCTATAATAGATGAATTGAAGATTCAAAAGAATTATTAAGAGGATGTTTTCAAGATTTAGAAGTTGATTTAGAAATGTTAAAAAAATAATTTGCACTTTTAACCTTTATATATATAATCCCCCCAGAACATTACTGGCGTATTTTCCGGTTTTGTATATTTATTTTTTAAAAATACTAACAATGGCTGTTACAAAAGATAGTAAGAAAAAACTTATTAAAGACTTCGGATGAAGTGAAAAAAATTCTGGTTCTGCTGAAGTACAAGTTGCAATTTTAACTGCAAGAATAGAAGAACTAAAAAACCACTTACAAGAACATAAAAAAGATAACCACTCAAGAAGAGGTATTATGCTTATGGTTGCAAAAAGAAGAAAAATGTTAAATTACTTAAAGAAAAAAGATCCTAAAAAATACGAAGAAGTACTAGAAAAATTAAATATAAGAAAATAAAAAAAATCCAGATTTGAAATCTGGTTTTTTTTTATTTTAGATTTTTTATTTGATATCAAACAAGATCGTGTCATAGATTATTCTTTACTCTTTCTACTAATCTATCAAGTATTAAATAATCATAATCAGGTATTTCAAGGGTTAAAACTAAATCTCATTTAATTTTTCAAGTTTTGTTAAAGTTAATTCCATCTATATTGATATCCATAGCATAGATTATATCAGATAGATTTTTTAAAACTCATTTTTTATTTAAAACTGTGAAAATTATATCAACATGTAGATATTCATTTTCATCTCAAGGTAGGTAAGCAGATAATAATCTATCTTTATTTACCGTTTCAATAACCTTACAGTCTCTCTTATGAATTGTAATAATTCATTTACCATTTATATGAGCAACGATTCTTTTTGGGATCTTTCTTTTACAACAATTTCAAATTTTATACTCCAAATTTTCTTCTCAGCCTACTACTATTTTTCTTCTTCAAATATCTTCTTCTATTATTCCTTCAGATTCCTCTTTTGCTCACTTATTTACTGTAAGCTTATTTTGATACTTAAGTATTCTTTTAAAAACTGAAGCAGGAGTTATACTAAAATTTCAAATCTGCTCAAGAATCTGACACCTTTCCTCAATTGTATAATTTTTTCAATCTATATTTTTCAAAACACTCATTTCCTTGTCCATTGAAGGCATAGATGCTTTTTCAAAATACTTATTTAATATATCTTTTCATCTCTCTCTAAATAACTCTTTATCATCTTTTTTCAAATATGATCTAATCCTATTTTTTGCTTTTGTTGTTTTTACAAATGATAACCAAAAAGGATTAGGTTTTTTATTTTTATCAGTAACTATCTCTATTACATCACCATTATGTAATTCTTTATCGAGAGTACGAACAGTTCAATTAATCCTAACTACTGAAATATGATCTCAAAGTTCACTATGCACATAATATGCAAAATCTATTGGTGTCGAACCTGAAGGTAAGTTAATCAAATCTCACTTAGGAGTAAAAACAAAGATTCTATCCTTAAATACATCTATTTTTAAAGAGTCAATAAAATCATTATTTTCTAAACTTTCAGTTAGCTCTTTTAATTCTTTTACCCAATAAATATCCTCGGCTACCTTACTTCACCTTTCTTTGTACTCAAAGTGTGCAGCAACTCATATATCTGCCGCTTCCTTCATCTTAAATGTTTTAATTTGAATTTCAGTTGGTTGTTTTCTAAAATCTTTTAAAAGTCAAATAACAGTTGTATGTAAACTCTTATATCAGTTTGGTTTTGGTAATGCTATGTAATCTTTGAATCTATTTGGCAATGGAGTCCATTTTTTATGTATAAGTCATAGTACTTTATAACATTGAGTTTCATTTTTTACCATGATTCTAATACCAAATAAATCATAAAGACTTTTAGCGCTATCAAGTCATTTTTTTTGCATCTTTTTATAGATAGAATAAATAGATTTTATTCTATAATCTACTTCATATTTATTAATTCATCATTCCTCAAGTACTTTTTTGATTTCTTTTTCAGCACTATGAGAAAAAGATTCCATAGATTCTCTCATTTCCCTTAATTCTTTACTTAACTTTTTATAATCATCAGGTTCTAAATTTCTAAAACACTCTTCTTCAAGTGCATTTTTTAATTGAAAAAGACCAAGTCTATCAGCGATTGGTATATAAATATTTAAAGTTTCAAGTGCTATTCTCTCTCTTTTTTCAGGGCTTGGATGAAACCTTAAAGTTTGCATATTATGTAATCTATCAGAAAGTTTTATAAATATAACTCTCAAATCTTCTGCCATAGCTACAAACATCTTTCTTAGGCTTCATACATTTCTATCCTCTCATCTATATTTAACTTTTGAAAGTTTCTCCATTCAAGAACATAAAAGAGCAACTTGTTTTCAGAAGTTTTTTTCTATATCATCTTTTGTTTTTGGTGTGTCTTCAATTACATCATGCAAAAAACAAGCCTGTATTGTATCTAAATCAGGTTTCAAAGAAACAAGAATTCAAACTGCCTCTACTGGATGAATAATATAAGGATCTCAACTCTGTCTAAACTGTCATTCGTGAGCATCACGAGCATAATAATAAGCTTTATATATTTCATCATTTATAGTTTTTTTGTCACTATAAGTCATATATACTGCAACACTCTTTATTATTTTCTCAACCTTTTTATCAATTTTTGAATAGTCGTACATAAATCAATTAAAAATTAATTATTTATTCTATTATTTTTTATATTTTATCATAGTTTCAACAATTTTCAATATATTTTTTCTTTACTTTTTTTTTTGAATACATATTATGTTATAGAAATAATTTATTTATAAACTTAAACTCTCATGAAAAAATTAAAAAACAAAGCATTTACTTTGGTTGAATTACTAGTTGTTATAACTATCTTAGCAATAATTTCAGTAGTTGCATACCAAAATTTCTGAGGAGCTGTAGATAAAGCAGTATCTGGAAGAAAGATAAGTGATGTTTCTACTATAGAAACTTCTCTTTCACAATACAAAGTTGATAATGGGAGTTATCCTAAAGCAGATATATATGACGCAACTACAAATCTATGGTGATATGATAATCTTCAAGATGCTGATCCATCTAATCAAATAAAAGTAATTTATAATTGAGAAGCTATAAATTCTCTAGTTACAGCTGATTCTACTTGATGAGGTATAGTATATTGAACTTGAACTTGGGCTAAATGAGCAGCTAGTGAAACTCAAATCTGAGCAAAATGAACTATATCTCAGAATAATTTAACAAAAAAATACCTTACAAAAGATCTTTACGATCCTGAAGTTTGAGACTTAAAAATTGAAACAACATCAAATAAAATGATAGATTATGGAATTTGAAGATATGTCTATGCTACTTTTAAAAAAAGTCCTAACTGGCCAAATAATCAATCATGAAATGCATATAATATTGCATATACTATAAAAGAAACAAATAGTGATAAGTATATAACAAAAATAGTTTGAGATTATGATGAAAATTCATGTTATGATGATAGTGCTAACTGTCCAACTACGTTAATAGGATTAAATGATTGAGAAGAACAAAGCTTGAAAAATAATTCATCTACAGATAACTATGGGGTTCCATATGCAGTAACTGATTTTGCAGAGTAAAAAAATACTAAAAAAATGAGACCTTTGGTCTCATTTTTTAGTATTTTCTTACTATACTTATTAAGTTTTTTTGATTTTCAAATTCCCTATTTTCTATTATTTCAAATCATTCGTCTTGAAATATATCTTGAAGTTCACTTAAATTAAAACAATGATAATACCTAGGATATTCTCATATATATATATTATAATCAACACTTCCATACTCATTTTCTGATCCTTCGACTATAGAATCAGTGTATTTTTCATAATTAAGCTTAGAATTTAATGCCCAATTTGTCATAAAAATCATTCAGCCTGGTTTCAATAAATTATATGCTTTTTTTATAGTTAGAAATCTATCAGCCTCAAATTGTAAATGATGAAAACTTGCTATAAAAAAAATATAATCAAACTCGCAATCAGCTTTTACCTCATCTATATGAGTCATATTTAAAACAAAGAAATCTCTATCAGGAAAATCTTTTTTAGCCTCTTCCAACATCTTTTCAGATAAATCAATTCACATATAATTCATCTTTGATATATCGTATTTTTTTCAAAAGTGTTCAAGTAGTCTTCAAGTTCCAGCTCACACATCTAAAACCGCAACTCATGGTTTAAACTCGAAATAATTATCTATAAAATAATCTATCTCGTCCCACTTCATACTTTTTCTACTTTGAGAAAAAGTTTTTGAAAATTTGTCATAATCAACTCATGCTTTTTTATCATTTTTCATACATATAGATTAAAAAATAATCTAAACTACATCTTTTCTGGCATATCAATTCATAAAAGATTAAAACAATCTTTTATAACTAAAGAAAACAATTTAACTAATTTTAATCTAATCATTTTTTTAGATTCATCTGTTTCATTCAATACTGGTACATTATTATAAAAAGCATTGAAAGTTTTTGTTAAATCATAGGCATATGCACAAAGATGATGAGGCATAGCAGTATCTTTTGTTTTTTCTAAAATAAAGAAATATGATCATATAGCTTTTACAAGTTCTACTTCTTCAGATAATTCTAAACTTCAGATATTTTCCTCACTTAGAGATTTTCAATAATTTTCAAGTATTCTAACTGCTCTTACATAAGCATATTGTATATATGGTCAGCTATTTCCTTCAAAACTCATAAACTCATCCCAATCAAAAACTACATCTGTTTCTCTAGATTTTTTTAAATATCAGTACTTTATAGCTCAAATTCAGATAATTTTTGATAACTCTTCTAACTCACTTCAAGTTATATCATCTCTTTTTTCAAGCAATATTTTTTTAGCTCTTTCTTCAGCTTCATCAAGTAGTTTATCAAGTTTTATAATTCTTCATTTTCTAGTACTCATCGCTCAATCTTTTAGACTGATGAATCAGTTATAAGCATGCATAAGTTCAGTGTTTCAAAGCCACCCTACTTTTTTTGCTATAGTAAAAGCTTGTTTAAGATGAAGTTGTTGTCTCACATCAACAAAATAAACTATCTTTTCTGGAGCCCAATTTTCCATCCTGTACTTTATAGCCGCTAAATCACTTGCGAGATATCAGTGAGTACCATCTCTTTTTTGTAATACACAGCTAGGGATTTTTTCCTCTTCATCAAAAACTACTCAAACAGATCCATCTTCATTTTGTGTTGCAATTCATTTTTTGATAAGCTCTTCAACTATACTATGCATATCATATTTCAAATCCGGATAGTCTTCCATCTTTGGAAGTCACAATCCTTCATAAAAACTCTCCCCTATATTGTAATCTGGTTTTATATGTAATCTATCAAGTTGAACTTGAGCAGCATCAATAGAATACTTTGTAAATTCTCTCCAAAGTCCTACTGATTCAAGATTTCACTCTGATAATAGTTTAAATTCATTTCTATAATCTTCATCTAAGTGAGAGTGTTTTTCAGCTTCATCTGTAGCTTTAACATAAAGCTCTAATAAGTGCTCAATTGCATTTTCATGGAGTTTTTCTTCATTTCACCAAAGTTTATAAGCTTTTATAAGCTTACCAAAAATAATTCACCAATCCCCTATATGACTATCAGCTATTACTTTGTAACCCAGTTTTCTATATACATTGATAATTGCCTGTCCTTGATTTGGAGTGCACATATGACCTATATGAAGAGGTTTTCATACGTTTGCTCCTATGTAATCAATAACTACAGTTTTTCACTTATATAAATCTATGTTTCAAGTAAAATAATTTTTATCATTATATAAATAATTATATAACATATAAAAGCTATTAGTAAAAATAGATTTTGACACTTTTATATTTAGATAAGGACCTGCTGCACTTGCTTCTTCTATAATATCTTCATTTTTTATAATACCTGCTAATTCTTGAGATATTTGAGCAGGACTTTTCTTTAAATCTTTAGATAACACAAAACAACCAAAAGCAAAATCTCAAAGATCTTTTTTTGGAGGATTTTCGAGTTTTATTTCATCTAGCTCTATAGAGTAGTTTTCATTAATTTTTTGTTTTAATAATTTAATTATCTCTTTTTCCATATTTTTTATTAGGTTGTAGGTTGTAGATTATAGATTACAGGTTGTAGGATTTTTATAAACCTAAATCCTAGCACCTAGGAGTAAAGCATCCTTACGCCTATATAATAATCATTTTAACTAAAAAATAAAACTTAACTTGAAAAAAAGTAAACTGCTTGTATAATTCAGAAACTTTATATAAATATATAAGTTTATTTATACATTTTTTACATTTATGGCTGATTTAATCGTTTCTCATCAAAAATACTTAGAAAATCTTCCTCTAGTATTTAATTATGATTCATTAAAAAATGAAATAATAACTAAGCTTAACAAAGAAAAACTTGTGGTAATTTCGTGACTAAGAGGATCGCCAAAAACAAATATTATATGAAACATTATACAAAAAAGTAACTATAAAAATAATTACTTTTATTTTAATAAGCAGTTAGATTATAACAACGAAATAAATTCAGAAAAAGATTTAAATTCGTTATTTTCTAGTTATACAAAAAGATACAAAGAGCCGAGTATCATAATACTTGAAAATACACATAATATAAAAGGTTTTAAAGATTTTTTATCAAAAAAATATTCTGAAAAAAAATATAAAATCATAATAATATGAAATGATATAAAGATTTGATGAAAACCTAAAATATCTATATCAACTCCGTGCATAAAACAGGTAAAAGAGTTAATAATAGATAACTTTAACTTAACAGATTTATTAAAATTCGGTAGTTTAGAAGAAATCTTTTTATTAAAAAATAACTATTTAAAAACTAGGTATTTAGAGTTACAAAAATCAGATACAATTTACAATGACATTATCACCTCATATTCATTAAAAAATCATGATTTATATCAGTATACCTTATCATATATATCATTATTAAAAGACTATACTTCACTTAGAGAACTAAATAAATCTATAAACAACAACATCAAACTTTCACTTGTAACTATGATTGAGTATGTTGATTATAGTATAGAGGCTAATATCATAAGTAAGATGCAAATTTATGATTTAAAGCTCCAAAAAGAAATCACAAGTAAAGCAAAATACTTTTTTAGTGATTTAGGTATAAGAAACAGTTTAAATTGATTTAATACAAGCTTATATACTTTAAAAGAAAATCTAATTTACAATGAACTTGTGAAAACTTGATATGAAGTAAATGGTTGATTAAATGGGAAGTTTGAATTTAGCTTTATAGCAAAGAAGACTACTAACACTGATATAAAAATAAAAATTGATACTGTGTTTATACATATATCAAAGCAGACCAAAAACGAAGAGGTAAAAAAAGAAGTAAGAAAACTTCTTAAAATCCCATTTGTTCCAACTAAAATAGATTGAAAAGAAACTGAGGAAACAGTATATAAATACTTAATTGTAGAAAATATAAAAGAGTTAAAGTTAAAGAAACTACAATATGAAAATGTAAGGATTATAGATTTTGAAGAGTTTGTAGAAAAAACCCTAGCTTAAGCTAGGGTTTTTTAGAGTGATTCATAATTTTTAAGAATCTGACTTATTTCATAACAAAATATTTAAGAGTTTTTTAGCTTCTTCATCATTGTCTTTTACTCAAACAAACAGAGCTTTAACAAATTTTAATTGTTGTTCTCAATTCATCTTTGTTATAACTTTTCTTAAATCTGTAATATCGTCAGTTGTTAACTTAGATTTAACTAAATCAGCAGTATTATTAGATGAATCAATTGAACTTATAGAATTTTGTGATAAATTTACTTTATATCAGATATCTTCCATAACAATGTTAATATCTCTTCATATTTCTTTATTACTACTATCTTTTACTGACTTAACTTTCATATAAATACTTGTATCTATTTCTGTTCATGATTTAGCATCATCTCTCTCTTCTTCAGATAATCATCAAGCAGTTCATTCTTTTACTCAACCTAACTCTTCTTTAGAAATTGATCAAGGATTTAAAGACATCTTTAATCTTGTTGCAGCACTTGCATTATTTTCTCACAATAAAGCCATAAAGTTTTGAAGATCTTCTGGATTATCTAAATCAATATTAAATCTATGTAATCCAAATTTTCAATCAGCTTGTTTCATTTTATTTAGTAACTCTTTCTCTAATTCTTTTACTTGTGGATTATTTCTTCAGAATTGAGAAACCCATCATTTATACATATCTCTTAGCTCATTTAGTTCAGTTGCACTACTTATATCATCTTTTAGCATATTTCTAAACTTAGTTGTCTCTCAAATTGGTATTGTATTTGCTCAAAAGACATTATTAAATTTATCTTGAAATGGAGATACTTTATTTGAAACTCTAGTTTGTAATGCTTGTTCTGGCATTGTTCAAATTTTTCTTAATCATTCAGCACTCATACCTCCAAATATTGGTGCATAAGTTGGAGCTTTTGCCATAAGTTGTCATACAGAATTACCAAATTGTTGTATTGGTTCTGTAACAGTATTTGTGATTTTACTAGATTTAAACGCTGCCATTACAGCCATCCAAAGTATAACTATTCAAAATATTTGTAATATAAGAGATCAAATCATACCTTTTCCTGATGAAAAAACTCAATTAACTAATTCAGCTCAATCTTGTGTTACTTTTTGTCATCATCATTTTATTGTTAATGTAACTTTTGATGGTTCTTGTCATATTGACATTGTAGCATTTTCTCATTTAAAATTAAATCATACTATACTATTACTATCTGAAACAGAAGAATCTCACATACCAGTAGACACAACAGATAAAAATAATAATCAAAAACTTAGAGCAGCAGCTACATATACTGGAACCATAGCTAGAGCAAAGAACTCTTTTATATTGAAGTGATCAAATGCTCCACCTCATTCATTTTTATCAAAAAAGTAAAGAAGTCAAAAAACAGGTGATAACATCATATATAACCAAAGCCAAATTCATCTAACAAGAAGTGCAATAGCAAGTGTAATAAGTAAGATGAAATAAACAACTGCAAAAACTATATCAAATAATGCCTTCCCAAATAAATTTGCTCCAGTTCTAATTCAACTATTGAGGTTATCAAGACTTATATTATCCATAGCTTCCAAATTCATAACTCAATAAGTATATACATTCATTATTCATAAAGCATTATTTTCTAGTAAATCTTTAACTGATAATTTTTTTTGATCCCCACATTCGTATATACCTTTAATTGCTTTATCTTTCGCTTCTTTAGTAGCATCTTTTTTAAATGCATTTCAAATTTGTTCAAGATCTAAAACATAATTAGAACAAATATTTGATTTCTCTAAATTTTGAGTATAACTTGAAAAAGTTTCATTTGGAAGAGTTAATACTGATACAGTTAAAATTGAAGTAATGCTAACTATAAATTGAACAAAAAACCATGAAAATGGAACTATCAATACTCAAACTATAAATTTAGGTAATGCTTGTTTTAATTCCCATTTATCTCACTTACCTAGTATATTCATAAAAGCTATCCATATAAGGATAAAAGCAAATACAAAATAAACTACATTTGAAACAAGTATCCATATCTCTTTTAAATATCAGTTAATACCAAAAAATCATCAAGTTAACCATTCTGGAGACAAAAACCATGATATTACCATAGTAAGAAGTCAAGCCAAAGTAGTGAAAAGTAAAATAAAAAATTGTCCTATAGCAACTATAAAATTATAAAGTTTTTCTACTGAAAATATATCCTCTGCAAAAGCAAAATCTGGTGATAAAACTAAAAAGGTAGCTATAAAAAGAAAAATAGCTTTTTTGTTATTCAAGAAAAAATCTGTAAATCTAGATAAATTCATTTTTTTGTTTTTATTTTTAAAAGTTTATGAGATTCTTAAAACAAGTTTAGAATGACATAGTTTTTTTATTTCTATACTATATTATCACATTTTATAATTGCTTGCAAAAATTTGAGATAATAAAAACTACTCCGTTATTATTGGAATAGTTTTTTACAAAACTGTTCTATTCCCTCTCCTCACAAAGGAGAGGGTTAGGGTGAGGTATTAGTCTAGTTTTTTCTTTAATAATTCATTAAATATCTTTGGATTACCTTGTCACTTTGAAGCTTTCATACATTGTCCGACAAAGAAACCAAATATATTTATATTTCAAGCTTTGTATTCTTCAACTTGTTTTGCATTAGTATTAATTACCTCATCTACAATAGCTTCTAAAGCTCAAGTATCATTTTTTTGTCTTAAATTATTTTCATCAACTATTATATCAGCTTCTCAACCATTATTAAACAATTCTTCTATAACTTGTTTTGAGTTAGTACTAGATAACTCATCATTGTTTACAAGTTCTATAACTCTTGCTAACTGTTTAATATCAAATTTTAAGTCTGTTACTGAAGTTATATCTTCTCTTTCTTTCATCATAGCAAGAAGTATAGTAGTTATATATGAACAAGATTTTTTAGGATCACCTGTTAATTCTACTAATTCATCAAAATACTCCGATAAATCTCTATCCGTTGTAAGAAGTCTTGCATCATCCTCAGCAAGTTTATATTCATTTAGGTATCTAATTCTTTTTTCTACTGGTAGTTCAGGAAGCGCTTTTCTACACTCTTCGATAAACTCATCATCTAGAACAAGAGGCAGTAAATCAGGTTCAGGAAAATATCTATAATCCATAGCATCTTCTTTACTTCTTTGAGATGTAGAAACTCATTTATCATCATCCCATCATCTAGTTTCCTGTTCAATAATTCATCCTGATTGTATTATCTTTAGCTGCCTAGTATATTCATGATCTATAACTCTACCTATAGCAGAGAAACTATTTACATTTTTTGTTTCAGTTCTTACTCACCACTCATTTGCTCATTCTGGAGCTATTGAAATATTTACATCACATCTAAGTTGACCTTTTTCCATATCAGCATCAGATACTCATGCAGCTCTCATCATCTTTTGAAGTTCTTTTAAAAACTCCATAACTTCTTCTTTGTCATGAAAAACAGGGTCTGTTACTATCTCCATCAGCGGACTTCATGCTCTGTTATAATCACAAAGTGTTTTCCCACCAGCATGCATAAGTTTTCAAGCATCATTTTCTAGATGCATATGATGTATAGCAAATTCTCTAACTTCTCAGTTTACTATAGTTTTAACACTTCATTTTCAAACTATTGGTTCATACATCTGAGTTATCTGATATGAACTTGGATTATCAGGATAAAAGTAAGTCTTTCTATCAAATCTTGATTTTTTGTTTACTTCACACTTCATCATCATACCTCCTATAAGCCCAAGTCTAACCACTTCTTTATTAAGAGCAGGAAGCATACCAGGAAATCACATACATATAGGACATACATTTATGTTTGGTTCTGGGGCAAGTGCAACAGCATTTTTACAACTACAAAACATCTTTGTTTTAGATTTAACTCTGACATGTATCTCTAAACCTATAGTTTTTACATAATTAGTCATCTATTTTTATCTTAAATTTAAAATATAATTAAATATATCTTTTTCATCTACTTTTTCAAGCTAATTTGCGAGATTTTAAAAAAATACACAATTTCTCTTGATTTTAAATCAAGATATGATAAACTGAACTAGTTATAAAAAGAAGTTGAGTTATAAAACCTTACTCAAAACCTTTTTAAAATATATTTATTATTTTAAGTGAGAAAAAATGGAATTACAAGTACAAATACATTTAAATGACCAAATACAACATGATAAAGAAGTTGTAGAAAGATTAGTTGAAACTAACTTAAACTCTAAAGTTAGCGGATATCTAAAAAAATACGAATGAAAAGCTGACGCAACTTGAACTATAGATGTAAAATTAGAAAAAAATAAAAAAGATTTATTTAACGGTAAACTTATAGCTGAACTTGATAGAGATGAATTCGTTTTTGAAAGAGAAGATTATGATGATTTAGAATCTCTAATAAACAATCTATTTAAACACTTAAAAGAAAAATTAAGTGATATGTAATAAAAAAATACTTTGCAAAAGCAAAGTGTTTTTTTATATGTTAGTCATTTTTTCCAAAAACTCTTTTTTATTAAGAGTTTTATTTTTTTCAAAAAAATCTTCAAAATCAAGAGTGAAAGCGATAAATTTGTTAAAGTTTTTCTTGAAAATTTCAGTTTCTGAGAAAGTAAACTTAAAGTAATTTTTAAAATAGTCAATTTTTTCTAAAATATCATTTTTAGTATTTTTTGATAGCCATTCAACTATATAATTTATTAAATTTTCATAATCAAAATTTTCAAGACTCTGTCTTAGCTCTACTAAACCCACACTCTTTGATTTTTCTCAAACTACATCAAAAGGTTTTTTGATAATAACACAAGGTATTTGTTCTTTGTTACAAATATATTCAACTCAATAGGACTCCATATCAACATAGATTTCTCAAAACATACTACTACCTTCTACTACTACCTCTTCACTTGATAATATAGACCTTAAATCTAGTGCTTGAAAATATATAGGAACTAATGATTCTCTTTTATTTGAACTATTTTTTATCCTATAAACTTGAAAAAAATCATCTTTTATTGTTTCATCACTTTTTCAACACACTCAAAAATTAACAACAAAATCAGGATTTCATTTTTTATTTATATAATCTTTTAAATTATAAATAACATTGTAATTCCCCACTCAACTCAACAAAAAATCAAGCTTAACTCACTTTAAATCTAAGCTTTTTATTTTTTCCTTGACTATTTTAAGTTCTACAGGTAATGCGCATGTGAAAAGTAATGTTTTCATATTTTTATAGTATTCAAGACTTGTGAAAATAAAAGTCTTTTATTTAAAAAAACTTTTAAATATTTTTTGGATCGATAGAGTCTCTCGCGGATTTTTAAGGCTGCGGTAAGCCTTAAAGACTTTTGGTTCTTTTGGTCACAAAACGAACATAAAAAAAATCTTCCTTTTAAATTTCTCTTATTATATAATCAAGTACTAATACACCTTTATCCTCTAATTTTAAAAAACATTCTTCAAATTTTAGATATCATTCATTTATAAAATAATCTATTTTCTCTTTATCTAACTTCTCATAAATCTCTTTTCAGACTCAAGTAGTCCTTAAACCAAACATCAACTTTTCTAAAAATAAATCTTCCTCATCTAATTTATCAAGAGTTTTTTCTCAAGCATAATATCACTCAAAACTATCACTATTAGTATATCTAGCTCAATTTACAAATCAACTAGCTGCTACCCCAAAAGCAACCACTTCATCATGATTCCAATAAGCTTTATTATGTTTACACTCAAATCAAGGTTTTGCAAAATTTGAAATTTCATATTTTATAAATCATCTACTTTCTAAATATCTTTTTACTTCTAAATATTCTCATAAATATTCTTCTTCTTTGATACCTATCTCTTTCCAAATTTTAGGATAGAAAATATTATCATACTTACTATTACTAACTTTTCACTTTTCACTTTTAACTTTACTCTCATCATAATACTCTTCCAACATATAAACAGATATATGCTTTATGAAGTCATAATTACCCAGTATATACTCTATATCTTTTTTTATTTCTCATGGTTTTACATGAGGAAGTCAGATAATGAAATCTAAAGAAATAATAATCCCTCCCCCTCATTCTTCGGGTACTCCCTTTGAAAAAGGGAGAGACCTATTTTTTCAATCTTTAATTTCTTCCTTTGTCAAAGGAAGTCCCTGAAATGTAATGAAAGGGGATGGATTATTTAAAAACCCTTTTACTTCATCCAAAGCTTTTATTACATCTCACTTTTTCCCCCTTCATATCTCTTTTAAACTATTTTCATTTAAAGTTTGAACTCATATACTTAATCTATTTATTCAAAGCTTTTTCCATCAAACTAAATTTTCTTTAGTAATATTATTTGGTGTTGATTCAAGTGTAATTTCAATATTTTTTTGAGATCAAAATTTATTTTTTAAAGTTCATAAAATATTTTCTAATTGTTCTAAATTTAATACACTAGGAGTTCATCATCAAAAATAAACTGACTTAAGACCGGTCTTAGTAAATAAGACCGGTCTTTTAATTTCATTAACTAATTCACCAACATATTTTTCTATCCTTTTCTCTTGTAAGTTTCAAATTGAAGCAAATCTACAATATTTACACTTACTTTCACAAAAAGGAATATGAATATAACAAAACATATTATTTACAATCCTGTGATAAATTCTCTAAATTGATGATTTTTGATTTTAGACAAATTAAATAATTTCTAAAAGAGTCAAACTTATTTGTATAATCAGAAGAATTATCAAGTATATTAACAACTTCTTTATCATAAATAGATTTTATTCATTTATCAAAACTCGATAATTCTAAATCTTCATTAAAGAAATCTTTTAAAACTATATTATATCAATCAAGTATTTCTTTTTCTAAAAAATCGTCTTCTAAAGATATACGTCATGGTAAATAATATGGAAATTTATTTAAATAACTTGTTATACCTTCCTCTAGTGTCATATACTTTAACAGACTTAATCAAAGGTCTGTTTTAGTAGAATTTTTATTAACAACAAAATAATTATAATTTACCAAAGCTTTTCATCATCATATAAAGTGCTCAGGAAAAGGTTTAGCATATAGAGAACTCTTTCTATATCAAGCTTCATCTATAGTATTTAATAATCTTGGATATCAGAAAATCATAGATATTTCACCTCTAGAAAACAAGTCTATATTAGTTTTATCTGAAGCTAGCATATCTGCAAACTTTGTATCATATGAATTATTTCAATTATTGTCTGCAAAAAGAGAATAAAAAGCTATTGCTGTTTTTAATCAAGCTCAAGAAACATCTTCTAATTTATTTTTATTTTCTAACATAAAAAATTGAGTAATGATATCCTCTGAACTATTAACTGTTGATCATCTTCAAATTCAAAGAGGTATAACATCAGGATATTTTTCTTTCTGTTTAGAAATAACTGCATTTAAAGATGCCCAATTTTTAACATCATCTGCTTGGATTCATTTCATTCTATTATAATAGATACCTAAACTTTCATATCAAATAGGTACTCATATTAAAAATTTTTGTAAACTTTTTCACTCCCCAATTGACACAATTAAATCATCTCCCAAAAAGCCTCTATAGTTGTTTATAAAGTCAGTTGGGTTAATAACTTGAGGATCAATTCATATAATATTTTCTAAAAATAGTGATTTTTCATTGTTATTTAAAACAAATACATCAGGTGCCTCTCATCTAACTATAGCTGAGGCTAATGCTAGATTATATTCATCCCAATTATTAAAACTCTCTATTTTTTCGTTTATAGTTTTTCAATAATATTTTTCAAAATCAGTAATAAAGGCACTAAAATCTTCTTTATCATCTCATACTATCCAGATTTTAAAGTCTCATCATGATTTTTGTTGTCCGCTAGTATCTTTTGATTTTAAACTAAGTGTTAACACAAAAACAAAAACTAATAAAATTACACCAATAACTATAAAGATTATTTTTTTTCTATTCAAAATATAACAAGTTAAAAATTAAACTTAAAAAATATTTTATCATAAATCAGATAATAAGTGCATATGAATATGCATTACATCTTGCAAATCTCCTACATTTAACCTAAGTCTATAAGCCTTTTCAACTCAAACATCTTTTGCAACCTTTTTAGCTACATAAAACATATGAGACATAAGTTCTTTATCGTTTTCATCTATATCATTCAAAGTTGGAATCTCTTTTTTAGGAATGATTAGAAGATGTGTTTTTTTTTCTGGTGCTATATCCTTAATAACTATTACTAATTCATCTTCGTAGATTCTTGGAGCTGATATTTCTCATGCAATAATTTTTGAAAAAATAGTCATATCTTTAAAAATATTAAATATTAATAATAATTTACATCTATATCTTTTTTTGACTCTTCAATATTTGAATTATTTACTTCTTTTACAGTTTTAATTGTTGAAGTATTTTCTTCATTTGTCATTATATAAATTGTTAAGTATCATAAAACTGTTAAAGAAACTAGTGTAAACGACATAATTTTTAAAACTCTTCTTATTTTACTCTGAAAATTTTCAAATTTTATAGCATGTACATTAATTACTATAAAAAACCCCCAAATAGTTGAGATAATCAATGTATATAATCAAAAGTAAATCCAGAACATAAGTAGTTGAAAGTTAAAAGTTGAAAGTTAAAAGTTATAGATTATATAAAACAAAAATAATTAATTTTAACAAAAAGTAATTACTTTAAACCTTATAAACCTTACAACATTTTACTAATTTTTATTATATTTGTTAGTTTTTTTTTTGCAAATTTTTAAATAGTTTGGTATAATAATATAAATCTTCAATTAACAATTACGAATTACAAATAAATAAATAAAAACAATTTGTTATTCTAAATGTAATTGTTAATTCGTAATTTTTAATTCGTAATTAAAAAAAATGGCTGAACAAAAAAACAACGGAAAAACTTTTCAAATTGCTGATGAAGTCCAAGCTCAATATGGTGAGTTGATTAAATTAATTTTAGCTACTGAGAGCATGGATGATGATGAAAGGCAATATTGGTTTGATATCATGCCATCTATGACAGATAATCAAATTGATAGACTTTTTAATATACTTGAAACTGAAAGAAAAAAACTCGAAGAACTAGAAGTAAAATACCAAAATGAAATTAAGCAATTAAATGAAAAGCATCTAATTGAATGGCAAGAATTCCAAATGAAAGACTCAAAGAAAAAGATAGCTAAACAGGAAGCAAAAGACAAAAAAGAAGATGCTGATGATGTACTAAGTATGTTAAATGACTTATAGCACAAAAAAACACCTAGTTAGGTGTTTTTTTTGTTGAAATATAAGCACAAGATGGTGAAAGTAAATGTTCTCAAGTTTGCTTGTCAAATGATAAATTTCTAGAAACTCATTTATCATCTGTATAGTTACATACTATAATAGTCTTTGAAACAGCTATTACTACTGCTTTATATTTTTTATCAGAATATAATACTACATTATTTCATACACTTAAATTATGTAATCATAAAGATTGTCACTCACTTTCAGATTCAATATGAACTCCATCTAAATCACCCTGTACAATTAATTGTGAGTTCATAACTTCTAATTCTTTAATTCTAGCTCATATTATCTCTCTAGCTTTTGAATCAAGCAATAAACTATAAATTTCTTTTAATTCTTCTAAATAAAGTGAATTACTTCTAACAATTTTTATTGCTCTTCTAAATGACTTCTTTATATCATTTCTACTAAGCTCTCATAATGAAAATAAACAATGTAAATCAAGTAACTCATTTACTAACATAAGAGTTTCAAGCCTACTAAAATCAATAGAAGTACTAAAAATAGCTCATTTATGAGATTTTATATGTTCACTCAAATCATATAAACTAACAATATTTGACACATCTAATTTCAAAACAAAAATTTAACAAATAAAAACACCTAAACTATAGGTGTTTTTATTAATTTGTCAACTAAAAATCACTTTCATGTTCCATTTCAGTTGTTACCTCTTGAAGATGTTGTTCTCATACATCTACTCAGTAATCCTCATTATCAAAATATTCATCTTCTAAATTATCTTCAACTAACTCTATTCATCTTAATTTTCTATACTGTTTACCAGCAGGAATTAATCTACCGATAATTACATTTTCTTTTAGTTCAGTTAATTTATCAATCTTAGCACTTACTGATCACTCAACAAGTACTCTTACAGTTTCTTGGAAAGAAGCAGCAGATAACCATGATTCAGTATATAAAGAAATCTTTGTTATACCAAGAAGTAATCTTTCAGCAATACCAGGACGTTTTCCATCAGATAACAGTTTATCATTTTCATTTTTAAATCTGATAATATCAACTATATCTCATGGGAAAAACTCTGTATCTCATTTATCAAGAACTCTTACTCTAGAAAACATTTGTCTAACCACCAATTCAATATGCTTAGAGTTTACAGTTTGACCTTGTGAAGAATAAATAGACTTAATTTCATCAACTATATATTGTTCAGCTTTAACAACTCATCATACATTCATAAGTTTAGCTATATTTATATAACCAAAACTTAATTTATCTCAAGCTCTAACTTTATCTCAAGTTTTAACAAGTATATTTCTACCAAGTTCAAAACTATATTCATATACTCTTGGTTCTATATCTTTAATAACTATAACTCAGTGCTCAATTTTTTTAACTACTCAAGCAAAATCTGTTGTAATTCTTTGTTTTTCTATCTTGTTTCTAGCAATAATTTGTTTTGCTTTTACTTCAGCTCATTCCTTAACAACTACTTCAAACTTATCTATATAATAATATTCTTGTTCTTCTAAGTCTTCAGCAACAACTCTAACAATTGTTTTATTTTCTTCATGGATTACTTCAACAATACCATTTATATCAGATATTTCAGCTTCTACTTTTGGAGTTCTAGCTTCAAATAATTCTTCAACTCTTGCAAGACCTTGAGTCATATCTCAACCTGCTTGTGCAACTCATCCAGAGTGGAAAGTACGCATAGTTAACTGAGTACCAGGTTCTCAGATAGATTGAGCAGCTATAACTCAAACAGGAGATCCTATATCAGCTTCCTTATTTGCTCAAAGATCAAGACCATAACAGGCTTTACAAACTCAACCTTCAGTTTCACAAGTAAGAACCGATCTAATATTTACTTCTGAAATTTCATTTTTATTTATTATTTCGATTATTTTTTTATCAATAATTGTTCAAGATTCAACTATTACTTTTCATTTTGCATCTTTTATATCAGTTGCTGAAGTATGAGAATAAATTCTATCTTCAAAACTTTCATTAAATACTCACTTTTTATCTTCTCTTGTAACCATTTTATAATGTACTGTTCAACAATCATCTTCTTTTACAACTATATTTTGAGATGCATCAACTAGTCTTCTAGTTAAGTAACCTGATTGTGCAGTTTTTAATGCAGTATCTGCTTTACCTTTTCTTCAACCATGTGTTGCAATAAAATATTCTAGAGTAGAAAAACCTTCTTTTAAGTTTGATTTAATAGGTAATTCTATTGTTTCTCAAGATGTAGAAGCAACAAGTCATTTCATACCACACAATTGTGTAAGATTTCAAAGATTTCATCTTGCTCAAGAATCTATAAAGTTAAATATATGATTTTCTTGTGGAAATAATACTTTCATCTCAGCTTCTATAACTTTTTTTGTTTCAGCCCACACATTTATAGACTGTTGTTGTTTTTCATCATCAGTCAAAAATCCTGACCAATGTTTCTTTTGAATATATTTAACTTTTTCTTCAGCTTGATTAAGAAGTTCAGCTTTACTATCAGGAACAAGCATATCATCTTTTGAAATAGAAAGTCCAGATATAGTAGAATACTTATATCAAAAATCTTTAATTCTATCTACAAAAAGTGCAGTTTGTTCTTCTCATAGTTTTTCAAAACTTTCAGCAAGAATTCTTTTTAATACTCATTTTTTTAGAGATTCATTTATAAATCCTAGCTCAGATGGAACTATTTCATTGAAAAGAAGTCTTCAGTAAGTAGTTTCAATTACTTTTCAATTAACTCTAACTTTTATAAGAGCTTTTATATCTACCGCTTTTGCTTCATAAGCGTGTCCAGCATCAATTATACTAGAAAAAACTTGTCATTCTCATTTAGCTCAAGTGTAATGAGTAGTCACATAATATGCTCAAAGAATCATATCCTGAGAAGGAGTAACTATAGGTTCTCAAGAAGCAGGAGCAAGTAAGTTCTTAGAAGTCACCATTAAGTCTCTAGCTTCTGCTTGAGCTTTTGGAGTAATTGGAAGATGAACAGCCATTTGATCTCAATCGAAATCCGCATTAAAAGCAGTACATGTTAGAGGATGTAACTGAATAGCTTTACCATCAACTAAAACTGGTTTAAATGCTTGAATAGAAAGTCTATGTAAAGTTGGGGCTCTATTTAGAAGTACGTATTTATCTTCTATAACTTCATCAAGTGCATCCCATACTTCCTTACTTCATTTTTCTATAAATTTTTCAGCATGTTTAACATTATAAACTGCACCATCTTCAATAAGTCTAGCTATAATAAATGGTTTAAATAAAATTAAAGCCATTTTTTTCGGTATACCACACTCATCGATTCTTAAATTAGGTCAAACAACGATTACAGATCTACCAGAATAATCAACTCTCTTACCAAGTAAGTTTTGTCTAAAACGTCCTTGTTTACCTTTTAAGATTTCAGTTAGTGATTTTAATTTCTTTTTATTCGCCGTAACAAATCCTGATCTATTAGTTCTAGTTTCACCAGTTATAAGCATATCTACTGATTCTTGAAGCATTCTTTTTTCATTTTTTAAGATTACTTCAGGAGCCCCTAACTCAATAAGTTTCTTAAGTCTGTTATTTCTGTTTATAACTCTTCTATACAGATCATTTAAATCAGAACTTGCAAATCTACCACCATCAAGTTGAATCATAGGTCTTAAGTCTGGTGGTAAAATAGGAAGTGCTTCAAGTATAAACCATTCTGGTTTTTGTCCTGATTTAAGTAAATTAGAAGCTAATTTTACTTTTTGTAAAAGTTTCTTTTGTTTTACTTGAGTTGCAGTAATTAACTCTTTTTGAGCTTCTTTAATAAATTCTTTTATATCAATTCTTTCAAGTAATATTTTTAAATATTCAGCTCAAGTACCACCTTTAAATACATGTGGAAATTTATCAGATAATACTCTATATTCTAGTTCTCAAACTACTTCTCAGGCAGTCAAACTTTTTAAACTAGATCTTAGATCTTCAAATTCTCAAGTTAGATCATCAAGACGTTTCATTAAAATAGCCTCTGCTTCAGTAAATTTCTTATTTGTCAATTCTCAAGCTTCTTTTTTAATTTTTAGCTCATTAATTTCTCTTTGTAAATCTTTTTGCATTTCAGCTTTAGAAGTTTTATATCTATCTTCTAACTCTCTTAATGATTCTGCTCTTTTATCTTCAAAAACATCAGTTATAATGTAAGATGCAAAGTAAACTACTTGTTCAAGTTTTTTAACTGGTAGATCAAGAAGTAAACCAATTCTAGATGGAACTGATTTCATAAACCATATATGAGCAACTGGTGCATGTAAGTCTATATGCCCCATTCTCTCTCTTCTTGCTGAAGTTTTTGTAACCTCAACTCAACATCTTTCACAAACTACTCATTTATATCTTATTCTCTTATATTTCCCACAAGCACATTCATAGTTTTTTCTTGGACCAAATATTTGTTCACAAAAAAGTCATCCTCTTTCTGGTTTCTGAGTTCTATAATTTATAGTTTCAGAAATTAAAACTTTTCCATGTGATAAAGCTCTTATTTTTTCTGGTGAAGTAACTCAAAGAGCAATTCAAGCAAGATTATCTAAAGTTTTACCTTTAGTTATATCTTTTTTTCAAATACCTTCAGCTATTTCAGAAAAATCAGTAATTTTATCATTTAAGAAATTATCTAATGATTTATCAAACATAAAATTGAAATGTTAAATTTTAAAGAATCCCTCCCCCTACGGGTACTCCCTTTGATAAAGGGAGAAATTTCCTCCTTTTCCAAAGGAGGTGGCTGAAAGCCGGAGGATTATTTACTTGTTATTATACCTTCTATCCCTCCCCTTACTAGGGGAAGGTTAGGTGGGGGTTACTTTTCTTCTTCACTACTATTTATAACTTCATTTTCTATTTTTACTATCTCTTCATATCTTTGCATTAATTCTTCTTCTTTATTATCTAATTCTTCAGCATCAAGTAAATCTACATCTAATCAAATAGCTTGAAGTTCTTTTATAAGTACATTAAATGATTCTGGAATATTTGGTTTTTTAATATGAGCATTTTTAACTATTGCTTCATAAGCTTGTGTTCTACCTGCAACATCATCAGATTTAATTGTAATCATCTCCTGCAAGATATTTGCAGCAGCATATGCTTCTAATGCCCACACCTCCATTTCTCAGAATCTTTGACCTCAGTTTTGTGCTTTACCTCAAAGTGGTTGTTGAGTAACCATAGAGTAAGGTCAAACATTTCTTGCATGTATTTTATCTTCAATTAAGTGATGAAGTTTTAACATATATTTTTGTCCAACTACTGTTCTTTCTTTAAAAGGTTCACCTGTCTCACCATCGTATAATTGTACTTTACCATCACTATCAAGTCATGCTTTCTGCATAAGCTCAGTTATTTGATCTACTTCAACACCATTAAGTACTGGAGTAGCTACAGTTATACCTAACTTTTTAGCAGCAGCTCATAGATGAGTTTCAAGTATTTGTCCGATATTCATACGAGATACAACTCATAGTGGATTAAGTATGATATCAACTGGTGTACCATCTTGCATAAATGGCATATCTTCAACTGGTACAATTCTAGAAACTATTCATTTATTACCATGTCTACCTGCCATCTTATCTCAAACTTCTATTTTTCTTGTTTGAGCTACATAAACTTTTATTTGTTTAAATACTCAAGTTGGTAAGTTATCACCATTTTCTTTTTTAAGAATATGTACTTCAAGTATTTTACCACCTTGTCCTGAAGGTAATCTTAAAGAACTATCTTTAACATCTTTTGATTTATCACCAAATATAGCTCTTAAAAGTCTTTCTTCTGGAGATAATTCTTGTTCTCATTTTGGAGTAATTTTTCAAACTAATATATCACCTCATTCTACATATGCTCAAATTCTTATAACACCATCAGCACCTAAATCTTTTAATTTAGTACTTGAAACATTTGGTATATCATCTGTTGTTTGTTCAGGTCAAAGTTTAGTTTCTCTAACATCAATAGAATACTCTTTTATATGAACAGAAGTATAAGCATCTTTTTCAACTAGTTTTTCAGAGATAATAATCGCATCCTCAAAGTTGTAACCTTTCCATGGCATATATGCAACAGTCAAGTTTCTTCAAAGAGCTAATTCTCAATTTTCCATAGAATGACCATCACATAATAGATCACCTTTTTTTATTTTTTGTCCACTTGAAACAAGAGGTTTTTGATGAACTATCATATCATGATTTGATCTATCAAATGTTTTTAATTCGTATAGTTTTTTATCACCATTTTTATAAAGCACAGATATATGTCTAGCGTCTATTCAGATAACTTCTCAATCATCTAGAGCTTTTACTACATATCCAGATTTTTCTCAAACTATTCTTTCCATACCTGTTCATACTATTGGAGCCTCTGGTCTAACAAGTGGTACTGCTTGTCTCATCATGTTTGAACCCATTTCCGCTCTTGTCGCATCATCATGCTCTAAGAATGGTATTAAAGAAGTTTCAATAGACATTGTTTGTTTTGGAGAAACATCTATGTGAGTGATTTCTTTTACATATGACAGAGTTGGTTCACTATTATTTCTTGCTCATAAACGAGTATTCTTAAAGTTTCCATATTCATCTACTTCTGTATTTGCCTCTGCTATAGTTAATTTTTTTTCTTGCTCAGCATCAAAATAATCAAATTTATCTCATAAAAATCCTCTTACAACAATTTCTTTAGCTTTGATTTTTTTAGCTAATTCTCATGCAGCTTTCTCAGTTATATATTCTTTTTCTTTTACTATAACTTTACCGTCATCTCAAACTATATCAGTTAAAGCTATTCTATTGATAGCCTCTTTTCAATCATTTTTAACTGTATGTTTTATCTCTCTAAATGGAGTAACAAGGAAACCAAATCTATCAACTTTTGCATATGATGCCATATGAAGTACAAGTCAGATATTTGGTCCTTCAGGTGTTGCAATTGGACATATTCTACCGTATTGAGTTGGGTGAACATCACGAACCTCAAATGAAGCCCTTTCTCTTGTCAATCATCCAGGTCCCATGGCAGTAACTCTTCTTTTATGCGCTATTTCTGAAAGAGGATTACTTTGATCCATAAATTGTGATAATTGAGATGAACCAAAAAACTCTTTTAGAATAGCAACTATTGGTCTAGAGTTTATAAATGTACCTGGAGTAGCATCTTCTAAATCAACTATCGTCATTCTATCTTTTGCTATTCTTTCCATTCTAGCTATACCAACTTTGATTTTATCCATAACAAGTTCTCAAACAGATCTAACTCTTCTGTTTGATAAGTGATCTATATCATCCACTTCATAACCAGCTTCTCAGATAAATAGATTTAAATAATATTTTAAAGATGTAACTAAATCTTCTAAACTTAAAAAGCTTCCATTTTCATCTTCATATTTAGTTTTGATTCAAAGTTTTGATTCCATTTTAAATCTAGCTATCTCTCATAAATCAAATCTTTTTTCATCCAAAAAAGTAGCTTGAAACAAATCCTCTACTCTCTCATCAGTTGCTAAATCACCTGGTCTAAGTAGTTTGTATAAAGTATGTAATGCTCAAAGTCTATTTGAAGTTTTATCTTTTTCTAGTGTAGGAGCTATAAAATTTGCTATCACATCATCTGGTAGTTCTTTAAATGCATCAAGTATTTCAGCATTTGACTCTAAACCATACGCTCTAAGAAGTACTGAAATAGGCAATTTTCTTTTTTTATCTATTTTTACATTTATTATTCATTTTTTTTCTATATCAACCTCAAACCAAGAACCTTTTGCTGGTATTATCTTTAATGCAATTCCAGTTTCTGAATTAGTAAAAAATATACCAGTTGATCTAATGATTTGGTTTACAATAACTCTTTCAATTCAGTTAACAACAAAAGTTGCTTCAGCTGTCATCAAAGGAACACCTCACATATAAACATCTTGTTCTTTAATTTCTCAACTTTCTTTATTCAGCATCTCAAGCCTAACTTTTAGAGGTGCTTCAAAGTTAAGATTTTTTCTTTTACAATCCTCTATTCCATATTTTGGTTCTTCTATATTTAAACCTTTATAGTAAATACTAACTTTTTCTCATGAAAAATCGTCAATAGGAAAACTATCATTAAATACTTTATCTAGTCCACTAGATAAAAAATCTCTGTATGAATCTAATTGTACTTCAAGTAATTCTGGTATACCTGCAATACTTCTATCATCAGAGAAATAATGTCTTCCTTTTATGTCATACAAAGACCCTATGTCTTTTGTAGTTGCTGTAGAAGCTTTTTTTGGCATAAAATTAAGTTATAATTAAAAACTAAAAGGTAAAAATGAAAATAATTATTTACTCAATCAATTCTGTTATTTATCACTTTTTATTTCATGTATAAATACACAAAAAAATGCCCTACCATCCCAATCTATTACACAGTCTATAGGTAGTGCTATGAAAAGATAATAGTGAGAAATGATTAAAAAGCAAATAAAAAAAAGAAAAAATCCCTTAATTTTACTTGTCTTTTTAAAGTAAAATAATAAAATATATCAACTTAAATAATGAACCTATAATTATGCAAAACCTTTTTGAAAGAAAATCTATAAATACAGAAGAAAATAATAAAAAATCATGACTAAAAATATTTTTGATATTACTTTTTATTGTTGTATTTTTTGTAATAACTTTTTACTACAAATACCAAAGTTTTAAAACTGATGTATTAGTAGAAGATACTCAAATAATAAGTATAAAATCTGGTGATACTTTTAACTCTATAAGTGAAAAAATAGACTGAGTTAGTGGTTTTTGGTTTGATTTATATCTTAATTTTAATACCCCAGACTATGAGTTACAAGTCTGAAGATATGAGATAAAAGAAAATTCAAACATAAATGATGTTATAAATTCACTTAAAGAACCTATTCCTGAACAAGAAATAAATGTAACTATATTAGAATGACGGAACATATATGATATAGATGAGTATTTAGCAGATCTAGGTATAATTGAAGCTAACGAATACGTAAACTATGTTACAAGTAGTGAAAAAATAGAAAAATTAACAGAATATTTCCCTTTTTTAGGTTGAATTAATACTTTAGAATGATATTTATATCCTGATACTTACGCAATAAGTTTAAACAATTTTGAGGTAAGAAAACTTGTTGTTGATAAACAATTAACTGCTTTTGAAGAGAAAGTATACAATAAACTTCTGAAAAATATGGATAACAAGTCTATAGAAGAACTTATAAATCTAGCTAGTATAGTAGAAAAAGAAGAAAAAAACTCCTCTGAAAAAGCAACAGTTGCAGGTATACTAAAAAAGAGACTTGAAACTTGATGGATGATCTGAGCTGATATAACCGTATGTTATCCACATGAACTTACAAGTCAGCAGTGTAAAATGGTTGTTTCAAAATATATAAACGAAAAATCTAGCTATAACACAAGAACAATGGTTTGATTACCAAAAACTCCTATATCAAATCCAAGTTATGAAACAATTGAAGCAACTCTAAACTATAAAGAAACACCATACTGGTTTTACTTACACAATGTAAGTACATGAAAGATCTATTACGCAGAGACTAATGCAGAGCATGAATCAAATAAAAAATTTATGTATTAAAAAAGAAAACTATTGACTTTTATATTTTTATGTGTATTATATTGTTTATCTTACAATTAAATATACAATATGCTAAAACCTAGCCCTTCAATAACTTTTGCTACTTTATTATTTTCAATGACTGTATTAACTGCTTGTAATAAAAATAGTGAAAACATAAATCAAGTATTAGAATGAACAATTGAAAGAATAACCACTTCAGATGATAAATCTACTAATCAAAATAAAATTCAATATTATCAATGAGTAATTCAAGATTTATACAGGCTTGCAAATATCATTCAAAAATGACAAACCGAATCATGATATACTAAACTAGTTACTTGAAGAGATAAAGAAATGTTATTTTCCCAAGAAGAGTACAGAAAATTTTATGAAGATTATGAAATGGCTTTACAAAATGCTTTTATACTTTTAAGTTATGCTAAAAATTGAGAGGAAAAAAGCTTAATTATATGAGAAAATTTTGGAAGTGTAATACAAAGATTTGAACATATGGCTTTTATATCTGAGCAATATTTATCTCAAAAATAAAAAAATAGTAAATCACTAATGATTTACTATTTTTTTAAACTATCTTATCTCTATCATCTCAAACTCACTATTTGCTCTTATTTGTGGATTATACATCATATAAGCTGTTGTTGGTGGATTTATAAACTTACCTTCGAAGTCTGGTACAAAGAAGTATTCAAAATTTAGAGTATCTCACCAAGTATAACTAGATGAAGCAAAAACAACATCTGGCCTATACTCTATATGATCCCAAATCCAAGACTGTTCTTGATTATTTTGAGCTCTTATAGTATTTGTTAGAAATTTATTGTTTAGTGCTCTAAATCATGCTGGCAAATAATCCTCTAAAACTACATTTCTTCTTGTATCGCTAGTAGGAAATTTGATTATTACTTCTGATTTATATGTCTTACCTTTTGTAAAAATATTATCTTGTTTCAATTTATATACTCACTTACATTCAGTTAAATTACTTACATCTTTTCCTATATTATAATAACTATTTTTAGCCTCTTCACACTCATCCATTTTTTTATTATCAACAACTTCATATATTTGTTTTACAACCTGTACTCAGTTTGAGTACGCTTTTACTGCTTCTATATCTTTTGGATAATGTTTTAAAACTAGACTTGCATACATATCTTTTCCAGAAGTATTTGCAACTCTTAAAAATATAGTTTTATCATCATTCATAATCACATCTCTCAAACTGTATTCTTTTTTCAATATGTTTGGTCTTGTTTGTCATATATAGAAATACTGGTCTTTATTTCTTATATTTCCAAGCATAAATCAGAAATTGTTTTTATTGTTTGATCAATATTTATCAAGGTATTTCGCAAAAGCCATAAATGCATTATTTTTCTCTTGTGTACTATAATAGTAACTTACCCAATCTCTATCGTAAAGCTCAACAATTATTTCATCTATATACTTTTTGTCGTAATTGTAATCCATAAGAAGTGAAGCAAATATTGCTTTATCTGCTATCCTGTTCCAGTAATAATATCACTCTTCTTCCTTATCTATCAGACTTTTCAGTTTTTCTATATTTTCATTTATAAGTGAACTATTTTTCTTACTCAATACAAGCCCATAAGTATAAGCAAGAAGTGTATGTCTATTTGCATCTTTTAAATCTACACTTATATCAGGACTTCTTCAAGCTTTTGCCAAAGCCCAGAAAATCTCTGCTTTTTCAAGTGGAGTTTCTGCACTATCTTTTTCCCTTTCTAGATAAGATATACTACTATCAAGTAGTCAAGTAGGTAGGCTTACTCAAGCATCTTTCATATCTATCAAGCTTCTAACAACATATGGAGTTATATGTAAATCTGAGCTTGATCATCCAGGCCAGTATTTAAATCATCAATCACTTGTTTGCATAGATACTATTCTATCTATTCAATCATTTATATTTTTATTTATATCAACTCAAGTTAAATCAAGATCTTTAAATATAAGACTAAACTTTTTTATTATAGCATTTGGTAGAGTAGCTGATACAGTTTGTTCTATACATCAATAAGGATAAGTAGCAAGAGATTTAACTATGTCTTCAATTCAGATTAGTCTATTGTTTGAAAATACCACTTCAACTTTTGATTTATCTAAATCTATATTTTCCGGAATAGCTATTTCTAAATCTAGCGCACTTTTTTCTCAAACAGTTCAATTTTTTACAGTAGTTTGAATAAGTACTGGTGATTGTTTCAACTCAATTGTTCACTCATACTTATCTGAGTTTTCTATACTGTCTCAAAGAGCAGAAATAGTATAAGGTATATTACAATATAATGATTCTGAAACAAGTTCAGAATGACATCAAGAAGATACATTTTTTACATCGAACTCAACAAATGTAGATTTATTTGCATCTATAGTTACAAGCTGTTCATTTGTACTAACTTCTAAGTAATCTGATTTAAATAATACTTTAAATGACATACTTTTTTCAGTATTGTTAAATACATTTGCTCAAACAGTTAAACTATCATTATCCCTAAGAATAATTGACGTTCTTGGCTCTACTACAATACTTTTTCTTACTTCTATAAACTCTTCACTCACACCAAAGAAGTTATCTTTACTATTTGAAACTACTATGATTCTAAAGTTTGTTAAGTTATCAGGAAGTGTAAACTTAACTTGTGCTTTTCAGCTATTATCAGTCACTACACTTGGATTATAGTAAGCGGTATTTTTAAAAATATTTCTTGATGATACAGCACTATCCCCACCCTTGAAACTACCAGCTCAACCTCATCATACTATTCATGGTCTAGCAAAATAATAGTTTTCTAACATAGCAAGGTTTGTAAGACTTGTTTGAATCTGAAAAGGTAATTTTTTAAAAAACTTTTCAAGTAGGTTTATATCTACATTTCACATAAGACTTATCAAACTATCATCAACCACCATAACTGACAATTCAGAAGCTTTAGCTTTTCAATCTTTGTCAGTAACAGTCAAATCAAGAGTAACTTCCTCTCTTGGTGAATATGTTTCTTTATTTGATTTTATATTTATAAAACTTTTTTTATCACTCTTATCTACAACTATTTCAGCATATCATACTTTGTATTCTGGTACTTTTGCGCCATCAACTTCAATAGCTACAACTCAAACATAAGCATTTGGTACAAATGTATCATCAACTAAAAACTCTTTGAAAAATATATTTGAGTTTACATCTATGTACTCTTTACTAACTACTCAAGCTTTTTCAACTGTTAACAGTATCTTTCATTTACTAAATGGTAATCTAACCAAAATACGAGCTTTTTCTCACAAATTATAACTTACTTTTTCAGAAAAAACTTGTAGTTTATTGTCACTTACAATTGGATTTGATGCATCATCATCTCAATAAGCAAGTAAAGAAAAATATTTTTTTGAGTAATTAAGTAAATTATCTATAGTAACTTTTTGATTAACCTTTATAGTTTTAGTTACATTTTCACAATCAGTATCACTTGAGTATGCACAACTATAAGCATAATACTCTACTTCATAATTACAATTTTGTTTTCATTCACATGGATCAAATCATCTATCAGCAAAATACTTTGAAATCTTCACTTCTTTTTCAACTTGAACCTCTAACTTATCTTTTTTATTTTTATTAAAATCATCAATTACATTTGCTAATTGCTTTTCAGTAAGTCATAAATAATCATTGACTTGTCCGTACTCAAAAATATATTCTCAAGACTCACTTAATTTATAACTCATCTTTATAGTTCCATCATCTTGTACTTTAAAATCGTCTGAGTTTATAAACATAATCTTTTCAAGTTTCTCATCTACTTTTGTGACAGGTCTAGTATATCATCTTACATCATCTACAGACTCAGTAATATAGTCTTTTTTCTTTATGATAAGTAAATATTTATTATCATAATACTTTGTCCATTTTCATCAATCAAGTTCTCAGCTAATTTCAAAATCTTCTCAAGTCTTGTAAAACTTCTTTGAAGTAATTAAACTCAATGAAAAATTATTATTCCACCTCTTGTACTCATCAGGAAGATTAACAACCAGTGAGTTTGAAGAAGAAATAGTATCTCAAGCTATATCTGTAATTGTTACTTCAAGTATGTATTTATAATCATCATAAGTAGATGTAAAATCAACTCAAACATTTATTGTTGCTGTTCAATTTTCGTCTAATTGTCATTCTCATGATGTATAAAACTCTTTTTGTGGCTGCCAATAACATCAATAAAAACAATCTCACCACCATGCATTATCATAATATACTTGTCTGTAAACTTTGTAAGTATAATTTGCATTTCATAAATTTGCTCAATTATAATATTGTGATGATATATTTGCTTTTAGAACAAATTTTCAACTGTACTCTTCCCCATAATAATCACCTGTCTCTGATACCTCATCTATTTTTACTGCTCAAGCTTCAAGTCACAAAGCTTGCAGATTTATATCTGTTGTAAATGTAGGATTTTTAAATACTTCAACAGAAAAAGTTGAATATCAGATTTGATTTTCAGAATCTTTTATAATTATAGAATAGTATCATAATGGAGCATCTTGACTTAAAGTAAGACTATCAAAGATACTTCAGTATTCATTTATTTTTAACTGTTTATTATATACCTCTTTTCAATTTGAATCCATAATAGAAACTGTAAAACTCTTGTTTTCAGGAATACTTAAATCACTACTATTTCTTACAATAGTTTTAAAATTTACTTGTTCAGATGGTAAATATAAAATCCTATCTGTATAAGTATGTGTATAAAATACTGGCTCTATTTGTCCCCATCTATCAAGTATTACATCATCTCACGTTTGTCACCAAGTTGATCATACCTTATACCCAAAATTCCATGGAGCAATTCATGCATTCCATTTACTAGAATTATAACTTATGTAATCATTTGAACTTGCTTTAATAAACAAGGAATTATAAATTCAGGTCCAATCATATTCCCAATCATTATTAAATGTTCTTTCAAATAAGTCAGGTATTTTATCTTTGATGTTTACTTGTAAAATTCAATCTGCTTTAGTTTGTCATAGAATTATTTCCTTGCTAAGCACTGTAGAATCCAAAGGTGAATAAATAGTTTCTATATATTCTCATTTATCATTATCCCATTCTCTAGATTTAGTTTGAAAATCATTTATATATGCTCTTATATTTTGTCATGATAAAGGATTTCACTCAAAATCATTTACAAGAAAAAAAGCTTCTCAGTTTCTTGATAATTTCATAGTTATATGAGATCATACAATACCAAAAAGTATTGGTTTTTGTACTCTATGATTAAACTCTCTATCTATATAATTTGAAAAACTTATGTAATAAAGACCATTTTGAGCTCTTTTTCATAAATCATTATCAAAATCAAATGACTTTCTAATAAGTTTAGTATTATCTATTTCATCTCTTAAAGTAATCTCTTTTTCTTCACAAAAAACAGTTTTTATACCATCTATACCATTTATAAAAAACTCTCTTGATTCAGCACTTAGCGGATTTCATTTTAAAATATCTATCTTTGAATAAAGTTCTTCATCAATCCTACAAAGTTTTACAAATACACTTTGTTTTCAAGAGTCATAATCTACTATTTCAAACTCTGGAGGCATAGAGTCTGTGTAAAGAGAAACTGGATTTTTGATTTTTATACCTAGGTATTTATTTTCAGGAGTAGTAAAAACAAAAGAATCTATTTCTTCATAAGTTTTTTCCTCTCAAAGTTTTAACTCATCATTTTCTGTATTTTCTGGAGTAAGATTTATTATCTCATCTCATCTTATTTTAGCATTTTTTACTTTTATCTCATAGCTAGTTGTAGGCTCTAGTTTTGCATACAAAACTGCTCTGTTGGGATATAAAACTACATCATCAACACCTAAGTCTATACTCGGAGAAAACTCTAGGATTTCAAGAAGTCTTTTCTTCGCATCAACTCTATTTTGTATATATTCTTCACTATCTGTTTCTCAAGAATCACTAAAAAATGGAATAGAAAAATCCATATAAATAGTTGATTTAAAGTCATTGTCTACATCAAAAAATATTCAAGTTGAAAAAGTGATCTTTTGAAACTCTAAACTACACTTATTTTTTATCTCCTGGTAAGCATCCAAGATTATATAAGCTCAAGCTAAATCAGAGGTATCGTTTGAAGATATAATTCTATAACAATTTTCTCTATTTATTTCTATATTTTTTATATCATAACTATTTCTACATTCAGTTGTAAACTTTTGCAAAGAAGCTTGATTTATATACTTGTTTTTTTGTAAGGATTTTTGATTCTCTAAAAATAATTTTTCACAAGATTGATAATCACTACTACCTATAATATAGTTTATATCATATGCTTGTTTCTGAGCTTTTCTATCTAAAGATGTAGATACAATAACTCATAATAAAACTATCACAAGAAAAACTAAAACTCAAATTAAGATTTTTAATTTTGAGTTAAACATATTTTTAATTGAGTACATAAAATTATATTAGTTAATAATATTAAATTTTAAATCCTTTAATCTTTTTTTCTCTTCAATACTTAATTTTTCAAAAATGTCTTGTGCAAAATACTTATTATCAATTATAGCGCTTTTATACTCTTTTCAAATCTTTTTATAAATTATCTCTTGTCTAAGACAATTTATATCTAAACAATAAGTTGCTTTTTCTATACTTTTTGGCTTGTCATAATCAAAGTTACCTATTATACCCATATTAATTGCTTTTTCAACTATTTGATGCCACAAGTATCAAGCTCATGTTATTCAAGATACTCATATCATAGAAGAGTTATCATTGTTTCATATCCAGATTCAAACAATTAAGTCAGGATGATATGATACAATTACATTATCTCTAAACTCACTACTTGTTCCTGTTTTTACTGCTTGAGGAATAGAAGTATTGAGTATAGAGTTAACTCAAAAACTTATATCTCTATTATCTGGATTTGAGAGGATATCATATAGAAGGTATTTGTCGGGATCAGTAGTTCCCCTCTCTAATATATTTTGCCCTCACTCAATCTCTACTTCGCTTCAACTTCAAGATAGTCGTGCAAACACTCCTTCTTTCACTTGTCCCAAAGGGAGAGAGGTAGCTACAAAAGGATTATCATTTTGTTCTCCTTCAATCCCCTCTCCCTTTGGGAGAGGGTTAGGGTGAGGGCTTTGAAAATTATTTGGTATAATTAAAAACCTTAACTCCCTATCATTATCCACCTCATACTTAGGTAGTAGATTTCTATAACTTAAAACTAGATTTTCTAAACTAATACTTGGATTTCAAAGTACCATAGAGTAACCATAATGTTCAGGTGGATAGTTTAAATCAAGTCAATAATCTTTAAAAAATCACCAAACTTTTTCCAGTCCTATTTCTTGAGCAAGTCTAACAGATGCATTATTTAAACTATTTCAGATAGCTTTTTTAAATCTAACTAATCAGTACTCTTTTAGTGAATAGTTTTCAGAAATATATACTTTTCACTCTTTAAAACTATTATACTTATTCTCTAAATCTACTACGAAATCATCTGGATTTACTCAAGAATTTAATGCTTGTAAATACAAAAATGGTTTTAGAGTACTTCACATCTGTCTTGCAGATCTTATAACATCAACTTCTCAGTCAACGTCTTCTGAATAAAAATCTCTACTACCTTCATAAGCTAATACCTCAAAAGTTTTGGGATTATACAAAACAAATGCTCAATTAGTAACATTTTTTCATTTTATAGAGTCCAGAGTTTCATTTAACATAGATTTTGAAAACTCTTGTAAGTTAGCATCAATAGTAGATTTAGAAACTGTCTCTTTTTTATCTTTTAAGTGCTCCATGACTCTAGAAGTAACAAAAGGAAATTTATCTATATTTTCCTTTTTATTAAGCTTAGTAATAGTTCTTTCAAAATCATATCAAAGCCTGCTTTTTACTCTATCAAAATACTCTGAAAAATATTTTTCATTTAATGATTTTACACTTGGATTATGGAGTAAACTAATAAGTATTACTATTTCTTCTTCAGTTAAATCATTTAAATCATCTTTTCAGAAATAAACCTCAAGTGCTCAACCTATTCAATAAATCTGGTTTCAAAAATAAGCTGAATCAAGGTAGTTTATTAAAATTTGATTTTTATTTGATTTCCATAATCCCCCCCCCTCATTCTTCGGGTACTCCCTTTGGAAAAGGGAGATCGTAAAGAAAAAAGATAAATAAGCTTCTCTTGCTTTTTGCATGTAAGTTCTATTTTGCTCCATAAAATACTTATTTTTTATGTACTGTTCTGTTATAGTTGATCATCATGACACAACTTGACTTGCTTTTAAATTACTTAAAAAAGCTCTAAGTTTTGATTTTATGTCAATTCAAAAATGAGTGTAAAAGTCTTTATCTTCTATACTAAGCAAAGATTTAACAAACAGAGAATCTAGATTAATTTGTATACTTTTATAATATCAAGAAGATTTTTGTTTATCAGTGATTACTTCTCAAAATCTATCAGTTATATAAATACGTCCAGGTTCATTTTTTATATCTGCTTTATAAGTTAAAACAGGATATAAACTGTAAACTGAAAATAACAAAAAAAGTGACAAAAAAACTGAAAATGAAAGCTTTATTTTTTTCATAAAAAAGGATTATAATTTTCTCAAATTATAATCCTTTTTTTTATTTAGTAAAAACTATTTCACCTTACCTGCATTTTTCCCTCTTCATCTGTACTCTATAATTATTGGAGTACCTTCAAATCAGAAGTTATCTCTGATTCTATTTTCTAGGTATCTTTTATATGAAAAGTGAAAATGATCAGGATTACTAACTGTAAATACAAATTTTGGAGGATTTGTATCAGCTTGCGTTCAGTAATAAATCTTTGGAGTATGTGATTTTTTATTACCTGTTGGTGGATGTTTATAAATAGCTTGTTCTAAGAAGTTATTTAATATACTTGTTTTAACTCTTTTATATCTTTCTTCTTTTATCTCTTTTGCTCTCTCTAAAATCTCATTAACTCTTTTTTTATCAAGTGCTGAAGTAAATATAACTGACACCCAAGGCAAGAAATCCATCTTTTCTTGAAGATAAGCTATATATCTGTTCATCATATGCTCTTTATCTACTCCTGGTTTAGCTAGTACTTTATCCCATTTATTTACAACTATTATAAGTCATTTTTTTTCTTCTAGAGCAGTGTTTATTATACTTAAATCTTGCTGAACTATTCATTCATAACCATCTATAACAACAGCAACTATATCAGCTCTTTTTAAAGCTCTCTCTGATCTCATAACTGACCAATTTTCCACATTTCTTGTTCAAACTTTACTAAGTCTTCTGATTCAAGCGGTATCAATTAATACAAAATTTGTTCACTCAAAAGAAAATTTTGTATCTATACTATCTCTTGTCGTTCAAGGCATATCTTTTACCATCACTCTATCTTTTCCTACTATAGCATTTATCATACTAGATTTACCTACATTTGGTCTACCTATCATTGCAAGTTTTACAAAACTATCATCAAAATCTTCTTGCTTATAATTAAGTCATTTTCATTTTAAGTATTTTGCTACATATTTTTTAATATCGCTTATTCATTTATTATGAGAAACCGATACTGGAAAAAATTCTAACTCTCATTTTCAAGCAAGAGAGTATGATTCCATAACTTTAGTTTCATTATCAGCTTTATTTGCTACCAATAAATAATTATTATAATTTTTTTTCTTTAATAATTTAAGTATTTTCTCATCAAGATCAGTAAAATTATCATACTCAATAAGCCATATTAATAAATCAGATTCATCAATAGCTCTATCAGTTCTATCTATAATATCCTCTGCAACTGAGTCATCTTTACTACCAAAATCTAGTCATCCAGAGTCAGCAAGTATATAAGTTAACTCATGTTCCACATCATCAAACTCATACTCGCTTATATCTCTAGTAGTTCAAGCTGTATCATCTACTATCGCTATCTTATGCCCAGTATACATATTAAAAAAACTTGATTTACCTACATTTGGTCTTCAAATTATTGTGATTTTTCCTAACATATTTTTTATATAATTTTTTATTAGAGCTTAATTATATATAAAAACCACTAAAAGCAAGTTTTAGTGGTTTTTTGTTAAATATTCCTCTTTTTCTTAAAATAAACAAAAATTAAGACCATTATAATTGAAGTATAAAAAAGAAATAAATATATTATATTTGAATTATTTTGAAAAGGAAGGTCTATATTCATACCATAAAAACTTGTTATAAAAGTTAGAGGTAACATAAAAGCAGAAAAGAAAGCTAAAAATGACATTACCCTATTTGTATTTATATTCGTTATAGAGATAAAAGCATCTTCTATGCTATTTACATATTCTTCAATTATCTTTGTATCACTAACTACATGAGTAATTTTATCTTCTAAGTCTTCAAAATACTCAAGCACTTCTCAAGAAAAAAGCTTATTTACCTTGAACTCCATAAGCTTCATAACTGAAACTTGAGGTACAAACATGTTTTTTAAAACTATTATATTTCTCTTTTTTATCATGATTTCTTTTACAAGTGAATAACTTGTTTTATCAAACACTCTATCTTCTATAAGCTTTAAATCTCTAGTTATATTTTCTGTCATTTTAAACATTTTTTCTAACATAGACTGTAATATCTCATACAATACAAATGCCGAAGAAAGCTTAAATTCCTCATCTTTTTTCAGTTTTTTATCAGAATACATATCAAAAACTTTATCAACATATCATCAAGTTTTTCTTCTAAATGTAATCAAATAATCTCTCCCTAAAAACACATTAAACTCATTTAATTCATAGACTTTATTTCTTTTGTTGTACTTTGGAAAATGAAGTACCATAAAAAGATAATCTTCATAACTATCTATTCTGGCTCTTTGATTTTCTTCTAAACATGCTTCTATATCAAGCTCATGAAAATCAAAGCTTGATAAAACTTTTATTATCTCTTCATCTTTCAGATTAACTCAATCAATCCATCTTATTCATCAAACATTTAATTTTCTAAGCATAGTTTTGAAATTTGAAATTATAGAATTTACATAGGATTTATTGTACTAAAAAAACACTAAAAGCAAGTTTTAGTGTTTTTTTGTAATAATTTCTACTGTACATCTTCAACCACTTCTATATTTAACTCAGCTAGTTGCTCATTATCTACTTTTGTTGGTGAGTTCATCATAAGATCCATAGCATTTCATGATTTTGGAAAAGCATATATATCCCTTATGTTATGTTCATTTAAATAAATCATCATAAGTCTATCAAATCCGATTGCAAATCATCCATGAGGAGGAACTCAGTATTGAAACGCTTCATACATAGCTCAAAATTTATCCATCACTTCTTGCTTAGTTCTACCTACTTTTTCAAAAGCTTTTACAAGAGAATTTACATCATGGTTTCTTATAGCTCATGAAAGTATTTCATAACCATTACAAGCAAGGTCATATTGAAATCATTTTACACTTAATAAGTCAGTACCTTCTTTATCAAAGTCAGCAGCTCATCCTTGAGGCATAGAAAATGGATTGTGTTCAAAATCTATTTTTCCTGTTACTTCATCTTCTTCAAAGATTGGGAAGTCAACTATCCAACAAAATGCTATTTCTTTTGGATTAGCTAACTGCATCATCTCAGCTAAATAATTTCTAAATTTTCACATATATGTTTGCACTAACTTTTTCTCTCAAGCTCCAAAAAATACTACATCTCATACTTCAAGTTTAGTTACTTCAACAAGCTCAGTTAAATCAGCTTCAGTGAAAAATTTATTAAGAGGTCATTTTAATCCGTCTTCCTTCATTTGGAAGTATCATAAACCTTTTGCACCAAATTTCCTTACATAGTCTTCAAAACCTTTCATCTGAGTTTTAGAAAATATATTGTCTCCATTTGGTACTCTTAATGCTTTGATTCTATTATTGACTTTGTCAGAAGCTATACTTGAAAATATCTCATTTGTAGATTTTTCAAATATATCTATTACATCAACCATCTCTAAACCATATCTTAAATCTGGTTTATCGCTACCGTATTTTTCCATAGCTTGCTCATGCGTAAGCTTAAAAAACTTACCTGTTTCTCTTATGTTATCTTTTCAAGCAGTCTCAGTTAATATCTTTTTATCTGTTAGTTCAGAAGTAATATCAACTAGAAAGTCTTCAACAACTTTAAAAACATCATCTTGTTCAACAAAGCTCATCTCACAATCTATTTGATAGAAATCTCAAGCATGTCTATCAGCTCTTGGATCTTCATCTCTAAAACAAGGTGCTATTTGAAAATATTTATCAACTCCTCATACCATAAGTAGTTGTTTAAATTGTTGAGGTGCTTGAGGTAATGCATAAAATGTTCCTGGATGAAGTCTTGATGGCACTAGAAAATCTCTTGCTCATTCTGGAGAAGAGTTAGCTAATATAGGAGTTTGCACATCTATAAAGTCTCTTACAGTAAACCAATTTCTTGTATAGGTTGTAAGACTTGATCTAAATTTCATATAATCAAGAATCTTTTTTCTTCTCATATCAAGATATCTGTATTTTAGTCTCAATTCTTCGTTTGTCTCTTTAGAGTGTTCATCTAGCTCAAAAGGAGTAGTCTTTGCACTTGATAATAACTCTACGCTTGAGTTTATAATCACTTCTATTTCTCAAGTAGTCATATTTGGATTATCTTGTCATTCTGGTCTTGATCTAACTGTTCAAGTTGCTTTTATAACATATTCACTTCTAAACTTGTCAGCAGTTTCCCAAGATTCTTTATTATCTGCTGGATCAAAAACTATTTGAGTTAATCAGTATCTATCTCTTAAATCTATAAATATGATTCAACCATGATCTCTTCTGTTACTTACCCAACCTGATAGAGTAACTTTTTCTCAGATATTTTCTTTTGTAAGTTCATTACATGTATGTGTTCTATGCATAAATAAAATTCAAAGATATAAAATAAAAATTAAAAAAAGCATACAAATTAAATCTTCAAATATAATTTTCGAAAATCTTTATCTGTATACTTTCGGTTCCGCTTTAGCAGAAAGGTGCCACCGAATAGCTTATTTCTCAATTTTAGTTTTTTTACGAAGTATTTCAACTTCGCGAGGTTCTAGTAATCCCAAATGGAACGTTCTTCCTCGTGCTTATCCAGTGTTAGCTAGACTCAAACGCTTTGACACCATTATATTTTTATTTTTTAAAATGCAAGATTAATATTTAATTTTTTGACCTAAAAAAAAATATGTAGTAAAATATATATTATCAAAAGGAGAAAATATCAATTTTTCCAGAAATATTACTTTTTTAAGACAAAAACAAAATGCCAAGTTTATTTTATGAAATATTTAATAAAAAGATAAAATTATCTGAAAAAGTTATAAAAGATTTCTTAAAAGAAGTTGAGGTTTTATTTATACAATTTCAACAAGACAGAGATATAGATAATCTAAGGGTTTTAAAAAATAAAATTGAGCATTTACTTGAAAAAAAACCAAAAAAATTAAGTAAAGAAGGTAGAAGAGAATACAAATTGATTGACGATTTACTTGAGCATATAAATGAATACATAGAAACAAAAGAAAAAGAAGAAAAAAAACCTGAATTAATAGATGTAGTAAAAGAGGTAGAAAAACAATATAAAAATTGTAGTAATATAAAAGAAGAAAATAAGGATAAATACAAGAGTTTTTGTATAAAAAAATCAAAAATAGACTATGAAAAAGATCTAATAACTCTACAACTTGAACTATTAAAGCTTCAAAAACATATAAAAGAAAACTGAGAAAAACTTCTTATCATATTTGAAGGTAGAGATGCCGCTTGAAAATGAGGTACCATAAAAAGATTTAGAGAATATTTAAACCCAAGATGAGCAAGAGTTGTAGCTCTAGAAAAACCAAATGAAGTAGAAAGAACTCAATGGTATTTTCAAAGATACATTAATCACCTACCTAGTGGATGAGAAATGGTATTTTTTGATAGAAGTTGGTATAACAGAGCGTGAGTAGAACCTGTTATGTGATTTGTATCAAAAAAATCATATGAGAGATTTTTACATGATGTTCCTGAGTTTGAAAAGATGCTTGTTAAATCTGACACAAAAGTAATAAAATTTTATTTTTCAGTTTCTAAAGAAGAACAAGCTCAAAGGTTTGAGGATAGAAAACTTAATCCACTAAAACAATATAAACTATCACCTATTGATCAATTTTCTCAAAAACTATGGGAAAAATATTCTCTAGCTGAGTATCACAATTTTTCAAAAACTCATCACAAGGATGCTCCGTGGATTATTATAAATAGTGATGATAAGAAAAAGGCTAGAATAAATGCTATAAAATATGTATTAAATCAGTTTAATTATCCAGATAAAATAGATGAGAAAAAACTAATAATTGATGATAAGATAGTAATGGACTGAAAAGCAAAAGCAGAAAAATTAAAAAAAGAAATAGATATTAAAAAAGATTTATTTGAATAAAAAACCTCTCACTTGAATTCTCTCCCCTTACAAGGGGAAAGAGGCTACCCAAAAGTAACCCCTTATCCAGCTAAAGCGTGGATAAGGATTCAGGAAAAAGGTTTTATTTTTTTAGAAATTAAATACATCAACTACTTTACCGTTCACCATTATATTATCATCTTCTGATAATATAATAGGTTTGTGAAATTCATCTTTACTTTCTGGTAGTAAATAAACAGTAGAACCATCTTTTTTAAATCTTTTAAGAGTTGCAGCTCAGTTTACAATAAATAAAAAAGCGTCGCGAGAGTTTGTATTTACTTCATCTTTTTTTATTAGAACATAACTACCATTATCTATAACCTTACCTCATAAATCATAGTTATTCATAGATGTTCCTTCTACTTTCAATACAAAGTAATTTTTTTCATCTCAACTAATAATCTTTTTTGATATAGGTAGAGTTCCATAGTCAGATTCTGTAGCCTCAACTAAAGGTATTCATGCATTTGCGTAACCAAGAATTGGTATGTTTAAAGTAGTTTGAAAACCTACTCCATTTCATAAACTTATAGATCTATACCCTCTTCATCTAGTTAAAAATCATTTTTTCTCTAGAGCTTCAAGATACTGAACAACTCATCTTTTAGACTTTTGTTCTAAAAGCTCAGCTAACTCATCAATAGTTGGTGATTTTCCATATCTTGATATAAAATTTGTGATTGTATCAAGAACATACTGTTGTTTTTCTGTAAGCATAAATTTATACTTAAAATATAATGTATATACTCAGTATATATCTATACAAATAAAAGTCAAATTTATTTGAAAAAATAAAAAAATAAAATATATTAAACAAAATTTATTTTAATAACAATAAAACATATGTGAAAAGATTTTCAAGATATGGATTGGGATAACTGGGAATATAATCCAAATGATGATGGTACGTGAACTTCAAAAGATGATGAAATAATTGTAAAAGATGCTAACTGAAATATCTTGCAGAACTGAGATACTGTAGTTGCTATAAAAGACTTAAAAGTAAAAGGTGCTCCAGATATAAAAAGATGAGATAAGTTCACAAAAATCAGACTTACTGATGATAGCGAGCTTATAGAATCTGGAAAAATGGTACTTAAAACTGAGTTTTTTAAGAAGGCTTAGAGAAAAAAATAAAAAATTATTTGCTTTTTATAATAAAAAAGCGATAATATATGCAGAGATTATGTTAATATTATCATTTTTCAACTTTTTCAAAGGTTATATTGTTAATATCATTTTCTCATATTTTTATATTTTTATGTTATATTATGGAAAGTAATAAATTGTTCGTTTGAAATATTTCTTGGTCATTAAATTGGCAACAATTAAAAGAACTATTTTGAGAATTTGGTGAAGTAAGTTTTGTTAGAATTATAACTGACAGAGAAACTGGAAGATCAAAAGGTTTTGGTTTCGTTGAGTTTGCTACAGCTGATGAAGCTGCTAAAGCAAAAGAAGCTATGGATGGAAAAGAAATTGACGGAAGAGCTTTAAAAGTTGATTTTGCTGAAGATAGAAGAGAAGCATAATTAAACAATAAAAAAATCTAGGTTTAAAACCTAGATTTTTTTATTGTTTAATTTTATTTTCTCATATCTCTTATTGTATCAGTTTTAAACAATATAAGTATCCTTTGTTCTCAATCAGTAAAACTATCCGGATACAGAGTTCTATCAAAATCATAAATATTTTCTAAAACTACTTCCTTATTATACTTAAAGTCAGCTCATAAACTTATTCACACCTCTTGAGTTATAAACTCTCATTCATAAATCTCTCTTCAAGTAACTCACGTAATTACAAAATTATGATAAACAGGTCATCAAGCCGAAAAATATGGATTTTCTAATCATTTACCATAAACAGGAACAATAACCAAATTTCAATCTACAAGTGATCATAAAATCATATCATATATTCTTTGATTTAATTCTTCTTGGCTTAAATTATTCCTAGGAAAATTTTCAATAATTCAAGAGACTCATCAATTTTGAGCATTTATTATAAGTATATTCTCTAAAATTTCTTCTTTAACTTGCTCACTTTCAGCATTTAAAAAATCATCTAAATACTCTTCATTTTGAAAAAATAATAAACTTACAAGAGACTCAGTAAGAGCTGTGTCTCTATATCAATTTTCTCAAAATAATTTATCTTCTATGTTTTTTATCTTCATCAAATCCTCTATATAAGCATCTTTTGAGGGGGTTTCTCACATATAATAATAGTATACGTTTAGTAAACTTGCCTCTTCACAAAAGTTTTGATAAGGCTCCGCATATTTCCCCGTTCAACTAAGAGGAAATTGTGAATAAAAAGCAACATCATATTTTATCTCAACATTATTATATAATTCACTTAAAGTATCAATCTGCTGTACTTCAGGATTATCTATTAATCATGAATTTGTATTTCAATTATTTATATTTCATGTATTTGTATCTGGTATATTTTTACCATTTTCTCGTCAGTTTTGTAAACTTCAAGTAGACTGAGAATCTAGTTCTCAAAAATTATAATTGTCTTGTAAGTTAGTGTCACATGATACCGCTAAAAATAGTAAGGTGACCAAAATTATATATTTTTTCATAATTTTGAATTAAGAGTTAAATTTATATTTTTTTAAACATACAATTTTTATTTTAGCTCTACTTTATACTTAGAAAAAATAGTTTCAACTATAGATAATTACTCAAATTAATATAGCTTACATTTATTGTATATAGTATTTTATAGTACTACAAAACATTATTAATTATTTTTGTAATGATTTGATTATATTATTCATTTTTTATTATTACTTGATAATAATATCTTTTCTTTATTATTCTTTCTAAGTAAATCATTGTCATCCATTTTAAAGAATATATAAACTACTTCTGAAATAAATCACAAAAGTAAAAAATAATACGTATAAACACTAATAATTTCAGCTTTTTTTTCGTCTCATAAAACTGTATAAAAAATAACATAAAAAAGTAAAATAAAAGCAATTGAAAAACTAATTTTAGAATCAAAAGAAAAAACTAAAGAAGAAACAATAAATAGTATAAACAAATAATTAGCTATATTTAATCTAAATAAATAATATAATAAAACTCAAATTAAACTAATAACACTCAATTTTAGAATTATATTTTTCAAATAAAATCTATTATTATGGCTTAATTTGTCTTTAATTAATTTAATTACAATATACAAAAAAATAAATAAAGAAAATATATGGAAAAATATATAAAATTTTTTACCAATAAATATATTTCAAGTATAAATCATCATCATAATAATAGTTCACAAAACTAAAAAGATTAAAGAAATACTAAATAGTTGTATAAATTTATTGTTCAATATTTTTTTTAACATAGTTTATAGATAAGAAAATAAACTAATTAATTTATTTTAAATGTAAAAATTAACTACTTATTTTACTCATTAATTTTTTTTCTCCAAAAAAAAAATTTATAAATTAAAAAGACTAGCTAATTAATAGCTAGTCCTTTTTTACAACATCTGTATTTCAAATCTAAGTAGTTTAAACATCAGGTATTTTATAGCTACAGTTTTAGGTAGTCCAGTATCTTGTGGATAATCTAAAAGTATTTGATTTAAATATTCATCTATTTTTTCTAACATCAGTTGATTATAAAGATTTTGTTTTCTTTCATTGTGTTTTGATATAATTTTTTTATATTTATCAAGTACTTTATAAACTTTTTCTTGATATTTATCATCTAGTTTTGAGCTTTTAATTGTATTGTATAATGTTACTTCCTTTTCTGAAAGCTTTGTATTACACTCTCAAGCATAAACTATTTCATTATCTCAAGCCATACAAGCATTTGAAAATGTTTCAAGTATAGGGTTACATGGAGTTGTTATACATTGGATTTGAACTTTAGCACATACTGGATTATAATCCATAGTACACATTCTCTCATCATCTTCATTACTTGTAGTTGTTGGAAGACTCATAGTAGTCATAACTTCATCTTTTACTTTAGTACAAGTCCATTCAGGAGTATGATTTTCACAATACATTTTTGTTCAATGTGTAACTTTTCAGTCAATAACTGAATATGTATTACATCCATCAGTAGCTTGTTCACATATATCTCATTTAGCTTTTTCAAAATCTAGAGTATTATTATAAACTATATACTCTGCACTAACAGAAGCAGTTAAGATAAGTAATGCAATTCAAATTAGATAAATTATTTTTTTCATAAGTATAAAAATTAAATTATAAAATTGTTAATTAATAAATATATGGTTCAGATATAAAAGAATTTTCACTTTCTATAAAATCTTTAACTAAAGGTACTGTTACATATTCTCCTGGATATATTCATTTTTCATTATTACTAGGAGTTAAAACTTCAAACATAAGTCATGGAACAAAATATTCTTCTGATTTTCATTCTTTGTAAGTGTATTTTCTTAAGTAAACAAGTTTTGGATTTCAGATTTCAACTTGTATTTCTTCAAAATTTTCTTTAGTTTCTCAATAAATTCTAGGATTTTGAAAATATGTTCCTTTCTTTGCTTGGTTTAATATCTCATCTTTATCAGTTATAAGTGGATACTCGCTTCATACAAGATTTATTTTTTCAATAGATCAGATAGAATTTACTTGCATATCATTTATATCTACTGTAGTATTTAATCAATACGGATTTCCATATGTTTCATAAACTCAAATATCATCTAACACAAGTTGACTAATTACATTTATTATAGTTGGGATGTAATAATCATCTTTATTATCAGAGTTTTCATATTGTTTTCTCCAAATATCATCAACTACTAAGTTTCAATAGATGTCAAGATTAATAGAGTATTTTTCTATAAAACTTTTAGCTATAGATATGATTTTTTCATCACTTGGTACATCTGAAATAGATAATCTTTTTTCTTGCATATAATCTCTTTGTGGCCACATGTTATAGTTTCTATATACATTTAGTGTTCAAACTTGTAAATCTAAATTAATATTGTATCAATTTTTAGCATCTTCATAAAGATTTAAATTTGAAATTCATAAATTTTTAAATTTATCTAAATCTATTATATCAGTATTAAATATCTTTTTTATATCAGAATCACTTATTTTTAATGGTTTATTGTCTTTTTTATACACATACATATTTTCTGATATTTCTGGCAACTCCCCTACTTCTTTATAATTATAAACATAAATCTTTGGTTTATAATCTGGGTCAGGTAAAACTGTCATTTTACTAGATCATTCAAACATAACATCTCATCACATTCACATAACTCATCCTCCTCAAACTCAAGCGATTCCCTCTTCTAATTCGCCAATATTTAAATCTCAAAATGCTCTCTTTGAGTCTAGTTTTTCTATACTTGTGTTAAAAGCTAGATTTAAGTTTCATGTTTGCTTATCAATAATTGTATCTACTGGTTTACTTATTATATTTGGGAAAATATTTATTATCAAGGCTAAAGCAATAGCTCAAGATGCAAATATTCATACATATCAAAGTAAGTTTTTTATTGAAAAACCTGATTCTTGTTTCTCAAGCTCAGAGAGAATCTGTTGTTTTAATTCTGTTCTAAATTGTTTATCAAGAGTTACTTCTGGCTTAACTTTTATCATCTTTGAGATAATTTTTGTAAGTTCAGCTTCTTTTTCAACTAGATTTGGATCTAGTTCATATAACTCTTGTAGTATCTCATTTACTTCTCTTTTCATAAAAGTATTATTAAAAAATATTATTGTTTAGTAGCACTAATATAGCTAAAGTTATATTTGAATTTATTTTTACTAGAGTTCTAGAAACTATCTTTTTACAGTTATCTTCTGATTTACCTGTAATACTTGCTATTTGTTCATAAGAGAGATTATCCCAAATCCTCATTATAAGTATCTCTCTATGTTCTTGTTTAATAGTTTTTAGATAATCTAAAACTTCTTTTAATTTTTCTTTATTATCAATATCTAAAGAAAAATTATTTTCAGTTCATATCTCTAAAATATCATCAAGTCATACTTCTTCTTTTTTCTTTTTATAAAAATCAATTACATTGTTATAAGCTATTTTAAAAAGCCAGGCTTTTAAACTTGCATTTTCTTTTGTAGTATCAAACTTATCTAAAGCTTTTATAGCTTTGAAAAAAGTATCACTTGTTATATCTTGAGCGATCTCTCTATCATAAGTTTTATAATATATAAATTCATAAACTTTATCTATATACATATCATATATAAGTCAGAAAGCTTGTTTGTTTCACGACTTAAATGACTCTATTATTTTTAGTTCATCCATATATTTTTATTTATAAAAGTAGCTACACCTATTATAACGATTATATTTAAATTTGGTGACAAAAAAAATAAAAATCTAATTCTATATAATTAGAATTAGATTTTTATTTTTAAATTTATATAATATTTACTCTGCACTTTCTAACTCAGAATTAATTAGATCTTTTAATGCATTGTATTGAGATACAAGTGTATTTATTCTATCATCTGATAAAGTTTCATTTAATTCAACTTTTTCTATTCTTGCATCAATTAAAGCAACTAACTTTTCTAAAACATTATCATTTATTTTTTCTAATCTTTTTTCAAGTTTCTTTTCAAATGCTTCTCTATACTTATTTTGTAATTCAGCTCTTTTTTCTTTAAATCTTTCATTTCTTTCTGCAATTTTTGCTTGTATATCACCTTTCTTTTCTACAACTTTTGCCTTAACTTCTGCTTTTTTTTCAGTTGCTTTTGCTTTTACTTCTGCTTGTTTATTCACTGCATTTTGTCTAGCATCAATGGCTTTTTGATTTGCTCTACTAGTAATTTCAGCTAATTTAGCTTTGTACTCTTCAAGTAGTTCTTTTTTCTTTGCTAAAAATTCATTTCTTGATTCCTCATCTGACATTCTATCTTCATATTCAGCTTTTAATTCATTAAATTCGGCAACAAATTCCTTTTGTAATTCTCTTACAGTAGAATCTACATCTGTACTAGTCTCATCTTCATCTTCATTCTCATCTTCGTTTTCATCTTCATCTTCATTTTCGTCTTCATTCTCATCTTCGTTCTCATCTTCGTTTTCATCTTCATCTTCATCTTCATCAGAATCATTTTCTGAATCATCAACTACTTCTCAAGTACTTGTACTTGTAGATCATGTATTAGTATCATCAGCTGATACAGTAGAGAAACTTGCAAGTATTGCAATAACAAGTAATGCTATAATTTTTTTCATAATCAAAAAATTAAGATATAAATGAACTTTTGTAGTTAAAAGTCAAAATGATTATAGTACACAAATGTAAGAAAATTGTAAGAAAATAGTGATTTTAATAAGTTGTATCAAATAAGATATCTATTAATTCATCTAAATTTTCTTCCTCAGTCTGATTACTAGATTCACTTTCATATGACTCCAATAAAGCATCTAATAAAACATCTTCTTCAGCTAAATCCGAATCACTTTCAGTATTAACATCACCAGTTTGTACTTCTTCATTTATAACAGTATCTTGCACTTCTTGATTTAAAGTATCATCAACTACTTCATTATCAGTTCCTCAACATGATACTAAAAAAATAGATACAAATAATAATACTAGTAATTTTTTCATAAGTAAAAAATTAAAAAATAAATGTTTTATTTTGAAAATGAGATTATAACCTTTGTTCATTTTTTTCTATCCAAATTATCTCTTTTACTACTTTCAATATTAATCCTCCAAGCGTTTAAGTCAACTATTTTTTTTACAAGAGCAAGTCAAATCCCATATCACTGTTCTTTTGTATAGTTTTCTCTAAAATATCTATGAAAAATATTTTTAAGGTTTTCTTTTTTTATTCCTACTCAGTAATCTCTTATCTCAAGTTTTCAATCATTAAAATTAATTTCTATTATTCATTTTTTATATGAATATTTTATAGCATTTTGTAAAATATTTCAAACACATATATCTATATGTTCTCTACTAGCCTTTATAAGATGAATATTTTTATTAAAATTTGTTTTTATAGTTAAGTTTTTTTCTTCTATAGATTTTGAGTATTTTTTTATAATACTTTTTACTTCTTTAACCAGATTTAACCTCTCTTTTTTATAACTTGAATCAACTAAATTTACAATTCACAGCATAGAATCAAGTATCTTTGTTATCTTTTTTGATGAATCTATACTTTGATCTATCGCTTCATCAAAATTTTTTAGCTTTTTTGCAAGTGATAGAGATGATATGATCTCAGCCAATGGAGTCTTTATCTCATGATTTATATTTGCAGTAAAATCTTCAAGTCAAGAAATAGTTTCTTTTATAGGTCTAAGATTTTTTCAAACGAAAAAATGCCCTAAAAAGAAAAACAATACAGAAAAAGGAAGTGTAAATAAGATAAAATTTAAATATTTTTTGATAAAAATACTAAATGCATAATCATTTAGAGTTTTAATTATTACTTTGTACTGACTTCATTTATAAGTAGTGTCATTATTTAAATATTTATAACTTCAGTAATTTATAAAATTTTCATCAGAGTATATTATAAAACTTTCTAATTCTACTATATTATCTACGATCTTATTAGTACAAACTCATCACTCACATCATTTAAAAATAACTACATTTTCCAGACTCCTTTCAATTATTTTTTCTAGTGTAGTATCATTATTGCTAACTCTCTGTAAATAATCATCATAATTATTTATTATATTTTCTACTCAACTAAACTTTCTCTCTAGATTTACTTCTAGGTTTAAATTACCTATATAAAATCATCAAAAAAGAAATACTCCATAAGTTAACCACACTGAAAAAAGTATAAACAATGCAAAATATATACTTAATTTTTTTCTATATCTTTCAAGTAATATATAGTTATTTTCCATAGAAAATTTTAATTAATAACATATCACTCTCCCCTAATAGTTTCTATGATATCTTTACCTAGTTTTTTCCTTAAATATCACACATAAACATCTACTATTCTCGTCATAGAAAAATCATCATTCTCTCACCAAACTTTTTCAAGTAGTTGTTTTTTTGAAATTACTTTTGTTTTACTATGCACCAAATATAAAAGTAGTTCAAATTCTAGTTTACTTAAATGAACTTCATCTCAGGAAACAAAAACTTTTTTATTTTCCGAATCTATTTCTATATTATTTAAATTTATAATTTCTGACTTAACTGTAAAATTTCTCCTAACCAAAGCTTTTATCCTCAAAACCAACTCCTCATAATCAAATGGTTTAGTTAAATAATCATCAGCTCACATCTTAAATCACATTTTTTTATCACTGATTGTATTTCTAGAAGTCAGTACCAAAATCGGTATATCTTTTCACATGCTTCTAATTTTTTCTATTACATCTATTCCATCAATATCTCACAATCCCAAATCAAGTAATACTAAATCATAATCGTTTGAAACAAGCTCAAAAGTAACTTTTTCTCAAGAAAAAAGTTGTTTTGATCATATGGATTCAAGCTCCAAATATTTTGCTACATTATTTGAAAGGATTTCGTTGTCTTCTACGATTAGTACTTTTAACATATTATTTATTTATATATTTTTATAAATATTATTTTAATTATAAATGAAAAAATACAAATATTACTTTGTAAAATAAAAATTAGAAATCAAGTGAAAAATAAGAAAATCAAAAATACCCTCTTGTTAACTTGAGGGTATTTTTTTAAGTTTATGGAGGCAACTACTTTATCATCTAAACTTTTTACATCCTTAAGTTTAGGCTTAGTTAAAAGAAAAATTCTAAATTTAAGTTTTTAAGAAAATGATTACTTAGATTATTATCCAAGTAAAAATAAAATATTTTTTAAATGAACCTAATTTATAAAACTTAATTACTTCCACATAATTTTTCAACCTATTTCAGTTAAAAATTTATTTATATCTTTTATTTCATTGTTTGAATCACTAGAAAATATTTCATTACCGTATATTTCAATTCTCTCTAAAGCTTCTTCTAACTTATTTTTTCCCCCTGGTGTAAGTATTACAAAACTGACTCTTGCATCATTTGGATTTGACTCTTTAGATACAAGTCATATCTTTTCCATTGGTAATAAAAGTCTTGTAACACCTGATGCAGTCAATCAAACCTTTTCAGCAAGTTCTATTCTTTTCAATTTGTTTTCAGGTGCATTATTTAGATAATATAAAACTATAAAATCAGTAAATCATATTCACCCCAGTTTTCATTCAAGACTTTTGGAAAGTATAGAATAAAATTTTGCTATATTTATAAAAAACTCTATATTTTGTATCATAAAAAAATAATTATTGATATATATTTGACTACTCAAGTATATATCAATAATTATTTTAGTCAAAAGATTTTTTATTTTCTTTTTGTTTAATATATTTCAAAATGGAGGTACATACATTAACGACTGAACTTTTTACCCACTTAAGTTTGAGTTTATTTAAGAGAATAACTTAGGCTTTTTAGTCTAGAGTTTTGTTGTTTTTACTAATTTTTATCTTTTACAACACAGCATTATAAAAATACCCAAGTAAAATTATAAAAAATCAAACTAACCCAAAAAATATTAAAAGTAGTTTTAGTTTCATAACTTTTTTTAGAATCAAAAATTCTGGTAAACTCAGTCCTACAACAGCCATCATAAAAGCAAGTCCTGTTCCAAGTGGAACTCATTTTGCAATCAAACTATTTATAATTGGAAGTACTCAAGCAGCATTTGCATACATTGGAATTCAACTTAAAACAGCCATAGGAACAGCAAAAATATTGTCTTTTGCAATGTATTTTTCAAAAAATCAAGCTGGAACAAATCAGTGAATTATAGCTCATACTCACACTCAAAGTATCACATAAGGTAGAATTTTTTTTGTAATTGCAATTCACTCTTTTGAACTTTCAGACCAAATCTGTTTCCAAGTTTTCTTTGTTTCTTGCAACTCTTTGTTATTTCTTTTTATATTCCAAACAAAATCTTCTACATGTTTTTCAAGTTTCATTTTTCATAAAATAAAACCTCAAAGCATTCATAAAACTATTCAAGAAAATATGTAAATAAGAGTAATTTTTACTCAAAAAATACCAAGAAACATTGCAATAGCAACTTCATTTACAAGTGGGGAGGTGATAAGAAAAGAAAATGTAATTCAAAGAGGAATTCATCATTTTAAAAACCCTACAAAAAGCGGAATAGAACTACAACTACAAAATGGAGTAATCGCACCAAAAACAGAAGCAAGAAAATATTCAAATCAATATAACTTTTTTGTGTGCAAAAATTTTCTTATTTTTTCAATTGGAAAAATAACATTTATAAAACTCATCACTTGTGTTATAAGTAAAAGCAAAATTACTATTTTTATAGTATCATAAATAAAAAAATGCAATGCTCATGTAATATGATTTTCTTTTGCTAAATTAAATAAATCGTAAACTATTAAATCAGCAAAAAGTTGAATTGGGTAGAATATATCCATAATTTTAAATATTTATAAATTAACAACAACTATTGCATCAGCAACTTTTTTGACTATTTTCTTCTCAATTAAGTAAGCTTATTATTTCATCAATTTCAGTAACTTTTCAATAACTTACAAGTTTTTCATCAATTACAAGTCAAGGAGTAGACATAATATTATAAGTCATAATTTCAGCTATATCTGTAACTTTTTCAATACTAGCTTCAATTCCAGCTTTTTCCAAAGCAAGTTTTACATTATTTTCAAGTCTAATACAATTTGGACAACCCGTTCAAAGAACTTTAATAGTTTTCATAAGTTTAAAAGTTAATTATTAATATAAAATAAATTTATTTTATTGATTTAATCAATTCCAATTTTAGACTTTCAAGAGCTACTCAATTATATTGTCTTTCACTAATATCTTTGTCTTCTCATAAAATATTTACTTCAAATCATATTTTTTTTATAATTTCTAAATATTCATCTTTTAATATAGCTCATCAAACACATCCAGCAATTAATTCTTTATTTTCTTTTTCTTCCTTAGATAAATCTTTTAATAAAACAATATCTGAAATATATGACTTTCATCATTTTTTTAATACTCTAAAAATTTCTTCAAACACTTTTGTTTTATTTGTAGCTAAATTGATTACACAATTACTTATTACTACATCAATAGAGTTATCTTCTATAGGTAATTCTTCTATATCTCATAATAAAAATTCTACATTATTATAATTTAATTTTTTTGCATTTTCTTTTGCTTTTGCAATCATTTCAGGAGTCATATCTACTCATATAACTTTTCCTGACTTTCAAGTTTGTTTAACAGCAAGAAAACAGTCAAATCAAGCTCAAGAACCTAAATCTAAAACAGTATCTCATTTTTGAATATTTCACATTCAAGTTGGATTTCCACATCAAAGTCATAAATTAGCATCTCAAAGATTTTGTATCTCATTTTCTCAGTATCAAATACTTTGAGCTATATCTTCATTTGACATATTCGTTCAACATCCACAACTATTACATCCACATGAACTTTGTTCATTTTTAGCAATTTTACCATAAAATTGTTTAATAAAATCTTTATTAGAATTTTGTTCCATAATTATAAATTTAAAAATTATTTTAAGTATCCTTTAGGATAAAAATATTTCAAACTAAAGTTTTTAGTTTTTTATAAACATCTTGATTTATAGAATAATAAATATTAGTACAACATCTATTTGATGTTACAAGTCATATTCTTTTAAACATAGATAAATGATGAGAAACCAAATTTTGTTTCAATCATAGTGCACTTACGATTTCACAAACACACATAGCTTTTTTTTCTCAAAGCAAACAAAATATTTTTATCCTATTTGGTTCAGATAAAATATTAAATGCTTCTTTTAAAAAATCTATACTCTCTTTATCATCTAAACAAAAATCACTCATAATTATTTATTATTAAGTAAATAAGTTTTAACTTTTCTTCAACCCCACCCTAAAGGGATGGGGCTTTTTGTTTTTACTGGAATTTAAAGTTCTATTTCTTCGGTATAGTGTTCCTCTTGTCATTGTTGTTCAACATAGTT
>JAQVGG010000026.1 GCA_028696815.1 Candidatus Altimarinota bacterium | reverse complement strand
AAAGAAAATAAATTTGATTTAGCCTCAAAAGAAATTACACTTTTAAATAATAATTATCTAGATCAATTCTATGAATTTCTAGATTCTAGTAAAAGTGGTCCGATTTGAAACGGGACGATAGATTTTATGTTAAAAAATGGGTTGTGTTTATTTTGTAAATACATATAATATAATTATATCACAGAAAATAAGATTGACCTAGTAAAAAGCTTTTACATTTCTTGTTTTTTATGGATAAATAATTATATAAATTGCTCATTAGTTATTTTAATTGTTAATTATTAAATTATGTCTAAAAAATGATTATTTACACTTTTAGCATGATATGTAGCATGAAGTGTTATTGCTTCTATGTTTTCAAAGAAAAAATGATCTGATGTAAAAAAAGAGTTAGATAAAAAAGATATGACTAAAGAAGAGAAATTTAAGATTTTATTTGATAATTTCGTGAGTACTCATGAAAATCTTTTGAGATCTATAAAAGAAGAACTTACGAGTGAAAAAAATAAGGCTTTATTTAACAAGAAAAAAGCAGAATTTTATGCTTTAGTTGATGAATATAAAGTTGAGTGAGAAAAAATACTTGAAGAATTAAAAGGGAAGTGAAATGAAACTATACAATCAGGTAGGGAAAAAATGGAAGACTTATATGAAGAGAAAAAAAAACAAATAAATGAACTAAAAGATGAAGCGCCAGAAAAAGCTAAAGATTTAAAAGGTAAGCTTCTAGCTATGTTTGAAGATTTTAAGAATAAACTAAAATAAAAAACTGTCCCGGGTTCGGGACAGTTTTTTATTTTAGTTATGCAGCCAACTTCATTTTTTCTAATTCTTTCTTGTTAGCTTCAATTTTTTCATTTTCTTGAGTTAAACCAGATTTTGCATCTTCTGATTCTTTTTTATCAGCTTTTAAGTCAGCTATTTTTACCTCTATTTCTTTTATAAGAGCATCTTTTTCTTCGATAGCTTTTGCTATAACTTGTTGCCTTGCATCAAGTTTAGAAATAGTTTCATCTAAAATTGAATCAAGAGTTCAAACTGAAGCGATATCAGTTGAAGGAGTACCAAAGCTAAAATCTCATAAATCATCTTTAGAACCTTCTTCTTTTACTTCTTCAACTCCTCCTAAGTCAAGTGATAAATCAAAATCTTCACTATTTTTTGTTTCTTCTTTAGTATCAAATAAGAAATCAAGGGAGTTATCTTCTTTTTTTTCTTCTGAACCTTTGTTTTCAGATAAATCATTTAAATCTATAATCGATTCATCTAGACTAGTTGCGTCTCCTTCAATAGTTAAATTACTTGAGTTATCTTCAGGAGTATCTTCAAGTATTATTATTTCCTCATCATTTGTTTTTGTTTGAGTTGCCATAATTATTTTATTAAATTTTAAAGTTCAAATATATGATAACATAGTTTTTTTTTATTTGCAAAAAATTGAATTTATATATAATTATTTTGTTTTAGGATGTAAGTAAATTCTAAGAACTTAATTTATAAATTAACGAAAAAGTAAATATGGATTTTTCAAAAGCATGAGAAATGATGAAACTTCAACAAGAAGCTATGAAAGTTAAAAAAGAACTAGAAAATACTATAATTGAAGCTGAAGTTAATGGACTTGTTATTTCAGTAAATGGTGAAATGAAAGTAGAAAAAGTAGATTTTGAAACTAGCGCTTTAATTCCAGGTTTAAATGCAGCTCAAAAAGAAGCTTTAGAAAAAGCTGTTTTAGAATCTGTAAACAAATGAATAAAAAAATCTCAAGAAGTTGCAGCAGAAAAGATGCAATGAGTTATGTCTCAAATGGGTATAAATATGCCAGGAGGTATGGGGATGTAGGTAATATAGGTTGTAGGACGCTCCGCTTTTAGGTGGTAGGTTATAAGTTTACAAAAAGACATATTGAATTATCAATATGTCTTTTTTACTATCCTATCGCCTACAATCTGCATGCTACAACCTACTATTTACAAAATCCCAGTTTACTATATTCCAAAATTTTTCTACATAGCTTGGTCTAGCGTTTCTATAGTCTATATAGTAAGCATGCTCCCAAACATCTATTGTTAATAAAATTTTATCACTTCAAGTAAGAGGAGTGGCAGCATTTGATGTTGAAACTATTTCTAGACTTCAATCATTTTTTTCAACTAACCATGTCCAACCAGATCAGAAATTACTTACAGCAGCACTACTAAATTTTTCTTTAAACTCTTCAAAACTTCAGAAACTTGAATTTATTTTTTCAAGTAGTTTTCAAGTTGGTTTTTCACCTCAGTTTGGACTTAAACAGTTCCAATAAAAAGTATGGTTCCATACTTGAGCAGCATTATTAAAAATTCATCAACTTGATTTTTTTATTATTTCTTCTAGTTCCATATTTTCAAACTCACTTCAAGCTATTAAGTTATTTAAATTATTAACATAAGCTTGATGGTGTTTTCCGTGATGGTACTCAAGTGTTTCCCTTGTTATATAAGGCTCTAAAGCATCTTTACTATATGGTAATTGTGGTAGTTCAAATTTCATACTTTATTATGTTAAAAATTAAAGTTGATTAGATATTATATATATTTTTGAAAAAATAAAAAAATTTTTGAAAAAAATCATTTTTTGATTATATTTTAAACACTATAAAGTTTTCTATAAATCATTATTTTTTATGTTTAAAAAGAAAAAAATAAATTCAAAAACCAAAAACAATATTTTTATTCACATAATTGGAACCTTTTCTATATTTTTAGTATTTGCAATAGCATTTTACACATTTAAAAATATTTGAAATTTTGATTTTGGGAATAATAAAACTTGAGTAGATACTAATGCTAGCTTTGATTTTTCTTCATTTTTTGCTTGATTGAGAGGATTAACTTCCGATACAATAGAAGTAGATAATACTGAAGTTAAAAATCCAGATGACGACAAAATAAATATACTTCTTATATGAAAAGGTTGAGTATGACATGAAGCTCCTGATTTAACAGATACTTTGATACTTGCCTCTATAAATAAGACATATAATACAGTTTCTATGTTGTCTATACCTAGAGATTTGTATGTCTCATATGGTAATAGTTCTGAGTGAAAAATAAATCAAATTTATGCTTTAGAAAAATCTAGAACTTGAGATAATCAAAAGTGAGTTAGGACCCTGGAAGATACTATTTCTAAAATTACATGAGAAACAATCGACTATTATATAGCAATTGATTTTAAGTGATTTGAGGAATTTATAGATGCTATATGATGAGTTGAAATCAATGTACCTAAAACATTAGTTGATAATCAGTTTCCAGATTGAAATTGGTGATACAGAACACTTATAATAAAAAAATGAACTTGGTTGTTTGATGGAGAAACAGCGTTAAAATATGCTAGAAGTAGACATTCTACTAGTGATTTTGATAGAAGTTTAAGACAACAACAGATTATTGCCTCTATCAAAGATAAACTTGCTAGTGGTTGATTTTTATCAAAGCTAAGTAAGGTTAAAAAGTTTTATGAGATATTTCAAAAATATGTAGAAACTGATTTAGGTTTAGTTGAAATAATTGACTTGTATAACGAGATAGGTGATTATAGTAAATATGAGATTTTATCATTTAACCTAAATGATTCTTGTTTTTATGGAGATCCTATGTGTCAAAAATGATGATTTTTATATGTTCCTGAAAGAGAGTTATTTTGATGAGCTTCAGTTTTACTTCCTTCTGGGGCATATAAATGAGATATAAGCAATTATGATGCTCTGTCTAAATTTATGGATTTGATTTTTAATAAACCGAATCTATATCTTGAAAATACTCAAATAAATATATTTAATGCTACTAAATTGAGATGAGTGGCTTGAGATATAGCTATGGAGCTTAAAAGATATTGATTTAATATTCCTGAAAAAGATTCTATATGAAATGCTAGAGATAAAACTTATACATGAAGTATAATTTATTATAGTAGTGATGTAGAAAAAACCGATACTTTATTATACCTAAAAAATATTTTAGGTTTAGAATCTGAGTCAAGACAACAAACTCTACCTTTATATTCACCAGATGAAAATACAAAGCTAGAGATAATTGTTTGAGAAGATTATGATAAAGTTTTAGAAAATTTAAGAAATAATTTATAATTTATGGTAATTAAGAAAAAATTAAAAGACTTTAAGAGAACTTATACAAAGAGAAAATATGCTAAGAAAAAACAAAAAACAACTGGTTCAATATTGAAGTTGATTTGAACTTTATTTGTTTTATTCTTAATTTTTGCTTCTATTGCTTCGGTACTATTATATATTATATATATAAGACCTCTTCCACCTGTTGAAAGTTTAAAAGACATGGAGATAGCTGAGTCATCAATTATATATGATAAAAACGGCAATGAACTTTATAAGATTTTTAAAGAAAATAGAACTTATGTAGAATATGATCAAATTAGTCAAAATATGGTTAATGCGATAGTTGCTTGAGAAGATCAAAGATTTTGGACTACTCCTTGATTTGATGTAATTGGTATAACAAGATCTATTTTAGTTTGAGTCTTTAGTTGAGAAAGAATAGGTTGAACATCTTGATTATCTCAACAACTTATGAAGGTTGTCTACTTAACAAATGAAAGAAAATTAGAAAGAAAAATAAAAGAACTTTATCTTTCTTGGAAGTTAAATATAGTTTTTTCTAAAGAAAAAATTATTGAACTATACTTAAATAAAATAGAATACTGATCAAATGCTTTTGGTGTTGAACAAGCAGCACAAACATTTTTTGGTAAGAGTGCTTCTGAACTTTGAGTTCTAGAATCATCAATCCTAGCATCTCTACCAAAATGACCTTCTTATTACTCTCCATACAATAATCCTGACAGATTACTTTGATATCCTTATGTTTATACTGAAGAAAAACCTGAGGAACAAATAACGTTGTTATCAAGCTCTGAAGTTGAGAACCATACAGAAGAAGTTTCAGCTTTAAAAGATTTTATAAATGCTTTAAAATTTAAAGAGTATAATGATAGGATTCTTATATGCGGTGTAGATAAAACAAAATTAAAATCAAATATAAGAGTAGATAGTGATGGGTGTACTATACAAGATTATTCTGATTTATTAACATTTTTTAATTCAATTAAAATAAAAAGTGATTCAAATATAATTGAGTATCAAACATGAAGAAAAGATTATATTCTTTGAAGAATGCTTGAAGATGAATATATAAGTTTTGAAAATTATAGGCAAGCTATTTTAGATTCTATCTGATTTTCGTTTGAAAAATATAGAGAAAATATAAAATATCCGTATTTTGTTATGTATGTTAGAGAATACCTTGAAAACAAATATGGTAAAGAAGTACTTGAAAAATGATGATTAAAAATATATACTACGCTTAATCCAGATTATCAAGATAAAGCTGAAGAATTAGTTGAAAAGTATTGAGCAATAAATGAAACTAAGTTCTGAGCTAAAAACGCTGCTTTAATAAGTTTAGATAATGAATCAGGACAAATTATTGCAATGGTTTGATGAAGAGATTATTTTGATGTAGAAAATGGTGGTAATAACAATATGGTTACTTCAAGACTTCAACCAGGTTCTACGTTTAAACCTTTTGTTTATTCTATGGCACTTGCTGCTAATCCTATTTGAACAAAAACACCAGTATATGATTTAGAAACAGAGTTTCCAAACTATACTCCAAAAAATTTTGATGGTAAGTTTATGTGAAAAATGAACATATCTACTGCTCTTAATAATTCAAGAAATATCCCAGCTATTAAGATGTTTTATCTTGCTGGATGAGAAAAAAACATAGTTGATTTTATGTATAGATTATGAGCAGAAACAATAGCTAATTTTAAAGAAGAATACTTAGATAAATATGGCAAGTCTTATGATTATTGAGCTTCTATGGCTCTTTGAACAGGGCTTATGACACCTCTTGAACTTGCAAAATCTTATAGTGTATTTGCAAATATGTGAGATAAAAAAGAGATTACACCTATACTTAAAATAATTGATTCAAACTGAAATGTTATAGAAGATTATGAGGAAAACAAAACAAACAAAAAAAATCAAGTAATAACTGAAGAGCAAGCTTATATTATAAATAGTATTCTTAGTGATACTACAGCAAGACCGTCTTGATGGAATAGTTTTTTATCTCTACCTGATAGACCTGTTGCAGCAAAAACATGAACTTCAACTAAACAGTATAATAAGGGTGGTAGAGAAGTAATATATCCAAGAAATATATGGACTGTTTGATATACGTCTCAATATACTACTGTTGTATGGGGTTGAAATACTGATTGAACAGAACTTTATTATAATTGAAATTGACTTGAGTGAGCCTGACCTATTTGGAAAGATTTTATGGTTTATGTACATAAAGATAAACCAGTAAAAAATTGGTCAATGCCATCTAAAGTTAAAAAACTAACTGTTTCTGAGGTGTCATGATTACTGCCAAATCCAGAATGATTTCCAGAAAATTTCTTAATTGATTCTCTTTTCTTAAATATACCCAATGAATATGATAAAAGTCTTTGAATGATTGAAGTAGATACTTTGTGTAATTGAAAAGTAACATCAGATACTCCAGTAGCTGCTATAAAAAAATGATATCTGTTAAACTTTCATTCTCTATATCCAGATAATCCAAAATGGGAATGACCAGTACAAGCACGGGTGGCAACTTGAGAATATAAACAAAAATACTGAAATATATCAAATATAATAACAAATTATAAAGATGAACCTTGTGATAGATGAACTCCTTGAAATATAGTTATTAATTCTAACTATAAAGATGGTGAAGTATTATTTGTGTGAAGCAACTATATAGAAGTTGCATATAAAAGTACTAAAAATATAAAAAAATTGGAAATACTTTTATGAGACAATGTAATATATGAACTAAATACTCTTTGAAAAACAAGTTTAGGGAAAAGGATAGATTTTAATATCCCTGATCATTTTGCAAACAGTAAGCAGGAATTAACAATTAGAGCTGTTGATAATGATTACTACAGTGGTTCTCAAAAAGTGTCTATTGTGGTGTGAGCAAAAGATACTATTGCTCCAGATATAGAACTTGACAGTATTTGAGAAAAAATTACTTTAACCAAATGAGAAACACTTGATATAACATGAAAAATAATTGATTCTAGTTCAATTAGAAGTGTTAATTTTTATCTTGATAATAATCCACTTAAACTTTGATTAAAAGATAGAGAATTTACTTATACTATTGATTCTACAGATTTAGAAAAGTGAAATTATATATTTAAAATAGAGGCATACGATTTTAACTTTAATCAAGCAGTTAAAGAAATAGATTTAGTTATAAGATAATAGAAAAAAACTTTTGACATATCGAGTAAAAGCAACAATATAGTCTATATGAGAACTATTCTCATATAGACTATATTTTATTAATTAAATCAATAAATATGGAAGATTTTACAGCTTATACAATAGCAAAAATTGATACTGAAGCACCAAGCTTTAAAGCTCCTTATTACGATCCAAAGACTGACAGTGATTCTGTTATATCAAGTGAAGATTTAAAAGGGAAATGGTATATTTTATTTTTTTATCCAGCTGATTTTACTTTTGTATGTCCAACTGAGATGAAAGATATGGCTGAACAAGAAGCTAAGTTTAAAGAGATGTGAGTTGAAGTATTATCAGTTTCTACTGATAGTGTTTTTTCACACAAAGCATGGATAAAAGAAGAAAGACTTATGCAAGGATTTCCTTATAAAATGATAGCTGATAAAAATCTTGAGATGTCAGATGTTTACAATGTACTTGATGAAGAGTCTGGTATGTCAGGAAGAGGTACTTTTATAGTTGATCCAGACTGAGTACTTAGAGGTATAGAAGTTACTTCATGAGCTCAAGGAAGAAATAGTGCCGAGCTTATAAGAAAAATAGAAGGTCTTCAATTTATGAGAGAAAACCCAAGCGCTGCTTGTCCAGCAAAATGGACTCCAGGAGCTAAAACTCTTACTCCAAGTATAAAGATAGCAGGTGAGGTTTATGAGGCCTTAAATGGATAAATGAATTAAAAATATTCCCAAAAATAGGGAATATTTTTTTGTTACTAATTCAGTTGACAAGAGGTAAATATTAGATATAAATACAGTATAATTTATATTTAAAAAGATAATTATGAATACAATGTCACTTTGATTTAATATTAATGCTTTTGATTTATCTTTATCACAAGAATGCTGAGAGTTAGGTACTCAGTTAATCTGTACTAGTAAATTAGATGATTACATTTTATATATTCGTAAGATAGCTTGAGAGATTTTTGCTTTTGATGAGGAAAGAGAAATTTTTATTCATATACCAAAAGCTATTTTAAAAAGAAAATGAATTTGTGAACAAGAAATACAACAAGTAAGAAATCAAGTAGGAGATATTCTAAGAGCAAATCAAATTATTGATGATATGAGAAGTATAAATATTGAAGCTATGTTAAGTGATTGAAGAGAATCTGCTGTAGAAGCTATGAGTTGACCAACTGAATCAGAAAAAGCATTATTAGAAATGCTTTGATTACCAACTAATGTGAAGTTCTAAAATGATTATATTTTTTATACCTCTATATCCAATATATTCACATCTTTTGGATTTATTTCAAAAATCAAGTTTTTTCTTTCGATGATAAATCTATATTTCACTGAATCTGTTTTCAATTTATCATAATTTTCAATAACTGACTGTTCTGGGTTTACAAAGTAAAAAGTTTCTCACTCTTCTAAATTGTAGCTTATTCCATAGTCTGATTTTGTATCTCACATTCATCAAATGATTTTTTTAACTTTTCAAGTTTTTTTCAGCAGCTTTATAAAATTATCTTTTTGGTCTTTTCAAAACAATCATAGTGCATGTGAATTATTTACTTTCATGTAAGATCAAAATCATTCAATATTATTTAAATATTTTTGATTTATATCTTCTTTTAAATGTTCTTTTAGAAGCTGTACATATATTTCCAATACAAAATGAGGAGCTCAGGAAACAAACACAAACTTATTTCAAGCGTTTAGTACATCTTTAATTTTTCTAATAGAAAAACGAAAAGGGTTTACTTTTTCTTTTCTTACAAAACTTTCTTTTAGATAGTTTATAAAGCTATCCCATTTTATAAGACGTTTATATTTAAATAGTAAAAATGTTCATGCATTTATATACTCTCAATATTTTATTTTTTTATTATAAGAATCTCTTTCAAGCTTATCAAAAAATTTATTATCTTCTAAAAATTCTTTAAATTCTCAGGCATCATAATTTAATAAATTTTGTCTTTTTATGTATTTGAAAAATAGTGAAAAAGTTTCTTGAGACAACATTCCTCTAAAAAAAGTTCAGTCTAAATCAGATATAAAATAATCTCAAGGTTCTAAAGTATTAAGTTTATTTTTATAGTATTCTTCCTCTAAATAATTATCTCTTAACTCTATTCATAAAAGCTCTAATATATCAGTTTTTCAATTGTGTTTTTTGTGTAGCTCTATAGCTTCTTTTAATAACATATTTAATTGATTAACGCTATAAAAAAGATTGCAAGTTATTTCAAATATACTTGCAATCTTTTCAAAGTCAAACAGATATTTTATTTTACTTTTTCAGAATTAATCTCACTTTTACATCCTCTAATTCTAATTCTTTTTCTAGATCTCAAGCGGGTAGAGAAGTGATACTTGATAGAGTTTCAGATTCTATATAAGCTCAGAACTTATTTAAAATTTCTTCAACTAACTTTTCACTTTCTTCTTTTCACTTTAAACTAATATATATTCTATCATCTACATTGTACTCAGCTTCTTTTCTTGCTTCTTGTACATACCTTACTATATCTCTGGCATATCATTCTAATTTCAGTTCAGGAGTTATTTCACTATCCATTGCTATAACCATACCAAATCAAGCTTCTATGTTGTAGTTACTATCTCCAGCTTCAAATACTATTTCAAAGTCCCCTGGTTCAAGTTCAAAATGACCTACTTTTATGTTTCAGTTTTCTAATTCTTCAAAATTTCAAGCTTTTGCTTCACTCATGATAAACTTAACATCACTTCCAAATTTAGGACCTATAACTCTACCATTTGGTTTACAAATCTTTTTAGCAATACTACTAGGATCTACAACGATTACTTCTTTTACATTTAATTCTTCTTTTATGATTTCTATATAATAATCTTCTAAGCTTTCTCAGATAGTTATAGATGCTAGAGGTTGTCTTACTCTTATCTTACTATTTGCTCTCCATGCAAGTCATAGAGTTATGATTTTTTGTACTTTATCTGTATCATTATTTAAGTCGTCAAATATCCAAGATTTCACTGCTTGAGGAAATAAATCTAAGTGTACAGACTCTCTTTTAGTTAATTCTTTATAGATATATTCAGATACAAAAGGCATAAATGGAGCTATTACTTTTGTAAGTTCTACAAGTACATCATAAAGAGTATTATATGCTTCTAGTTTGTCATTATCTGACTCAGATTTCCAAAATCTCTTTCTTGATCTTCTGATATACCAGTTAGTTAAATTGTCCATAAATTTTACAATTGGACGAGATGCTTCATTTAGTTTATAGTTATCAAGTCAATCTGATACTTCATGGATAAGTTTATGTAATTCTGAAACTATCCACTTATCAAGTTTGTTTGATTTTGTATAGTTTACAAGTTTAATTATTTGTGAATGAGGTATAGACTCAAGTTTATAATGAGCTTCATCCATACTTAAATCATTTAAGTATCTATTTATCGGTCTAAAACTTCAAGTATGTCATACAATAAGTACATTTTTTCATCTATATGTTTCTCTTACTTCTTTATATGCTTCCAAAACTCTATTATCAAAATCAACTACATCTTCTACTTTATTGTATTCTTTACTCTTGTAAACTTTTCTCATTTCATAGTTTGTTTGTACAGAAAACTCTTTTCTAATTTGTTCATGACTATAGTCTTTTAGTACTCAAGCATCTTGTTCAGCAAATCTTTTGTCAACTATTATTTCAGAGTTATATCAAAGTTCTTTTGCTATATAATTAGCTGTATCAAGTGTTCTTTGAAGAGGAGAGCTTATGATTATATCAAAGTTTATTCAAGCAGCTTTTGCTTTTCTTCAAGCTTCTATTGCTTGAGAGATTCAATTTTTATTTAGTACACTATCAACATCTCAAGGATTCATGACTTTTCAACTATTTCTATCCGTTTCACCATGTCTTAAAAAGTATGTATTTCATGCTTCAGGTTCAAATTTATCTATATTTGCATAAGTTGTGAAAAAACTATAAGTGTTCCAAAGAGGAAGTATCACTTTTTTAACTACTTCTTCAACTCAACTTTCAGCAAATCTCAAATCTTGAGCTTCAACAACTGGAGAGTTCATCAGATAAAATCTCATAGCATCAGCTCAATAGTTATTTAATATATGTTTAGGATCAGGATAGTTTTTTAAACTCTTACTCATCTTTTTTCCATCCTCTGCTAGTACTATTCCATTTACTATTGTGTTTAATGCAGCAGGACTATCAAAAAGAGCAGTTGATAAGATGATAAGTGTATAAAACCATCCTCTTGTTTGATCTAAACCTTCTGCGATAAAATCAGCAGGGAAACGGAACACCTCACCCCTAGCCCCTCTCCTTTGAAGGAGAGGGGAATTTAATTGAGCTTGCTCCTTCTCCTCCGAAGGAGAAGGTTGGGATGAGGTAAAAGCAAAAGGATAATGTTTACTTGCATAAGGCATAGCCCCAGATTCAAACCAACAATCAAGTACTTCAGGAATTCTTTTTAATTCTGTACCAGTTTTTGGATGTTTTATTTTTATATCATCCACAAAATGTTTGTGTAAATCTATTTCTTTTCAAGTATTAGTATAAAAATATTGATATACTTCTTGCTCCCTCTCCTTACTAAGGAGAGGGTTGGGGTGAGGTCTTTTTTCTATTTGTCAGTACTCTTTATTTAGCTCGTAAAGCTCTTCTATACTACCTATACATACTTCTTCAGATTTATCTTCACTTTGCCAAACAGGGATAGCAGATCACCAGTATCTATTTCTTGATATATTCCAATCACGAGCATTTTCAAGCCATTTACCAAATCTACCTTCTTTTATAACACTTGGTACCCAGTTCATTTTTTGATTATTTGCTACCATCTTATCTCTTATCTTTTCTACTGCTACATACCAAGCAGATATACCTCTATAGATTAAAGGAGTATCACATCTCCAACAATGAGGGTAAGAATGATCTATAGTACCGATATGAATAGCATCTTTTCTTGCTTTTAATTCATCTATTACCATGTTATTAAAATCAAATACATAGATACCATTGTTGCACAATAAATTCATAGTTTTACCTGTGTCATCTATATGTGATACAAATCCAAGTTTTTCATTTTGTCAGATGATATAATCGTCTTCTCAATAGGCTGGAGCTATATGTACAACTCAAGTTCAACTTTCTGTTGTTACATGATGACCAAGTACAACGGAAAAACTATTTTCTCCTTTTTCAATACCATTTATTTCATAAATACTAGGATTTACCTCAGGATTAAAATCATCAAATATTGGTTCATATTTTATACCTACTAGACATGATCCAGGATACTCTCTCACAATTGTATAATCATCTTCATTTTTATAATAATTTGATACTCTATCATGAGCAAGTATATATGTATCTCAAGTTGCTTTGTCTGTAAGTTCTACATATGTTATATCTTTTCAAACAGCAAGACCTAGGTTTGCATAAAGAGTCCAAGGAGTAGTTGTCCAAGCAAGTATGTACTTATTTTCACTATTTTTTACTTTGAATCTTACTGTAAGAGTTTTACTTTGTTTGTCTTTATATCATTGATTTACTTCGAAGTTTGAAAGGGGAGTGCTACATCTAGGACAATACGGAACAACTCTATGACCTTCATATATCAATCCTTTATCATAAATAGATTTAAATACCCACCAAACAGATTCCATGAACTCTTTGTCCATGGTTTTGTAGTCATGTTCCATATCTACCCATCTACCAGTTCTCTGTACTATTTCTTTCCATTCATCTACATAACCAAATACATTAGCTCTACAAGCTTCATTGAACTCATAAACTCAGATTTTTTTCTCTATATCATCTTTTCAAGATATGTTCAATTTTTTTTCTACTATATTTTCTATAGGTAGTCAGTGACAATCCCATCCAAATACTCTTTCTACTCTTTTACCTTTCATAGTTTGATATCTAGGTATTACGTCTTTCATAGTACCTGCTAGTATATGTCCATAGTGAGGTGTTCCAGTTGCAAATGGAGGACCATCATAAAATGCGAACTCGTCACATTCACTTCTTGTGTCTACTGATCTCTCAAATGTTTTATTTTCTTGCCAGTAAGCTAGTACTTCTTCTTCCAACTTTGGGAAACTTTGTTTTGGGTTTACTTTTTTGAATGTCATGGTGTGTTTATTAAAGGTTAATTATTAAATTTATTATATAAAAGGAAATGAAATACTAATCAAAAGTACAATATGTATAAATGAAAATATATATTTTCTTATCTCATCTTTAGTGTTTAATGTTTTGTAAAAAAATATTCAACTTGTATTAAATAGTCATATAGCTAACATAACTCATATAAATATTGAAGGGAAATTATGTTGTCATTGTACTAGATTAAATAATACTATTGAAAGTATAAATAGTAAAAATCATATTCAATATATTTTAAAATTTATGTTTTTCATAATAAATAATTATATTTTAAATTTTTCTCCCTCCTTACTTTTGTGACCAAAAGTAACAATCCCGAGCTCGGGATAAGGCTTACCGCATCCTTAAAAATCTGCGAGAGACTACACTCGAGCCAAAAAATATTTAGAAGTTTGTTTGTGTCAGTTGACTGAAATTATCCTTTAAACTCCTCAATCAATCTCAAAGCTTCTTCTTTGTATTCTTGTTCTTTTAGCTCGATATACAAAGTAGCTTCTTGTAAGATATCATCCATAGCTTCTAAGTCAGCTTCTGGCATGTTGTTAGAATATATTGCCTCTAGTATATAATCTAAACTATCAAAATCATCAGATACTAATGCTTCTTCAAGTTTTGATATATAATTTGTGTACAGTTCTTTTTTGTTCATATATTATATATTATTTATTATTTTTCTTAAGTAAGTTTCATAAGTAGGCACTTACTTTGCTTTTTGTTTCTTGTTGTTTAACTTCTTCATCTTCGTTTATTCATATATCTTTTTCGTATTTATGTTTTTTATAAGCTTTATGAAGTATTTCTTCTCTTGTAGTTTTTTCATCTGCTTCTAGTGAATCTACAAGACAAAAATAACTCCACAATATATCTCACAATAGTTTTTCTAGTTGTTCAGCATCGTTATTATCACTTATATTTTTTTCAGCTTGCTCAACTTGTTCTCTTAATCTTTTTATATACTTTCATATCACTTCACTATTTTGCTTACTTTGATTTAAGTATGCAACTTTTTTCTCTGATAATTCAATTATCTTTTCTAAAGTAAGTAACATAAGTGTTAAAATAAAAAAATAAAAAAGTATAAAATTAAACAGTCTGAAAATATGATTCAGGTTCTTTAATCTTATACTTTCGGTCCTTCGTAGTTTTATATGTAGAAGGAAGTTACCACCTAAAGTTATACTTGATTTTAGATTTATTAACGAAGTATCTCAACTTCGAGAGGGTCTAATCACGAAAATCTAAGATTTTCTAGTAGAAGTATCTAGGTACTAGTTCCAAAATACTTTCTACTAGAAATTAGCTTTGCTAATTTCGTTTTCTTCCTCTAGCTTGTCAGTTGATAGCTGACTCAAACGCATTTAATGTATATATAGATTATATAGTAAAATAAAAAAAATCAAACTTTTTAATGTTTGATTTTATATATTACCTACTCTTGCTATAACTTCTATTTCAATAAGTGCATTTTTTGGTAGTGCACTTACTTCTACAGTACTTCTTGCAGGTTTAAGTACAAAATAATCTTTATATATATCATTTACTTTTTCTATATCATCTATGTTTTTTAAATAAACTGTAACTTTTACTACATCCTTTAAACTAGCTTCATACTCTCAAAGAATATATGATATATTTCTGCAAGCTTGTCTTGTTTCTTCTTCTATTCATCATTTTATAAGTTCATTTGTCTTTCAATCAATTCCTACTTGTCATGAGCAAAATATAAAATCTCAAGATACAAATGCTTTTGAATAGTGACCTAATGGCTGAGGTGATTTTATACTAGAATATACTGTCTTACGATCTGATTGTTTCTTAGTATTTGCATCATTTCTTGTAGAAAAAATAATTACCATAATTTTTTTTAAAAATAAAATATAACAAATGTTTCATATTTATTATATTTTATTAGTAAAATTATCAAGTTATTTTTTATTTCTCAAACTCAGTACAATAGTGAGTTGCTATATAGTATTCATATCTATCATCTCATGTATGTCTTATTGATATTCATAATCATATGTAATTCAAATAATTATGAACTATCGCTCTATAATGGGCATTGTTAGGGTGTGGTAATCATTTTTCATCCATATATAATTGAAAAATAGATTTTATTGATTCAATTAATTCATCACTACAATCATCATCACTACAATAGTATGCAAATTTTCAAATACTTTCAGTAGATGTTGTTCAGTCAGCATTTTTACATTTTACTCATCTATCTTGAAACCAATTTTCTATTTCATTATAGTTATAAAAACTACTGTTTGCATATCTCTTATGGTTCATGCTCGATTTATTTTTCATTATTGTTGACCATTCATATGCTGTATTATTAAGCCTTGAATCTTCTTTAAAACTTTTCAGTCAAAGCTTACTTCTCTCAGTATTATGAAATCAAATCCAAGCTTTTTCAACTTTTTCTATATCTATTTTATTTTGTTTGTAGTGATTGTTTGAATGAGTTTTCAGACTTACTTTTTTTAAATTTGCAGTTAATTTCTCTATAATAATATAACTTTTTGTGTTCTTTTTTAGTTTTTTTAAAACTTTGTTTAATGAAATAATTAATCTTTCTTTATACATTATATCTTTGTTGACCAATGTTTCTATTTTTTTACTAGTTCTTGTTACAAATAAATTTTCATTTGAACTAAGAGTTGTAGCGTATATAGAATTGATATTTACAGCTATAGCCATAGCTATAGCAAAAATAGTTGTAAAAAATTTTTTCATACTTGCAAAGTTAATAATAGATGTTATAATATATTATTTTTTTATAACTAAAAAGCAAGTTTATTTTTTTACAATTCTATTTTTTATTGTTTAATTATATTTTTCTAAAATATTATCTATATAAGTTACTGAACTAATTTTGACTTCATCAGATGTTCATCTAGTTCAAACTCTTATAAAATCTATTCA
>JAQVGG010000036.1 GCA_028696815.1 Candidatus Altimarinota bacterium | reverse complement strand
GTAAAAAAGGGAAGCTAAAAAGTAAGATTGACCTAAAAACTCAAATACTTAAATCTCAAAGCCTTTTCAATAAACTTACTAAAGCAAAGTTTTATAAAAAAATATTTAAAGAATTTAAAAAACTAAACGATAAAAATACTACAACTAAAGTTTCAGTTTATATATTACTTGTTTTTTTTATCATACTTTGAGATAAGTTTTTGATAGAGTATCTTGTAAAATCAAGCTTTTATAAGCTAGAAAATATAGAAAAAGTAAGTAGCTTCAATGAGCTAGAAGACGACATAAATGACGCAAAGATAAACCTGATTTTTGCAGATATATTTTTTAAACCATTTTCAATTATTCCAAACAGAGAGATAAAAAATGCAAACGCAGCAATCTCGGTTTGAAAAGAAAGTTCTATACTTTTATGAGAATTACTTAAGCAATATAATTCAGTTAAAAATCAACTTCTAGAAAATACAAGTGAAGAGATATATAAGTCTGAGATACTTGAAGAAAAACTTGTATATTTAGAAGAGATAGAGTTTAAACTAGATACTATATTATCAAAAATAGACAAGATAAGTTTAAATCCAAATGATGAAAACTATTCAAAAATAGAAAGATTTAAAATAAAACTCTTGGATTTAAAAACAAAAGTAAATTATCTAAATAATAATTCAGAAAAGCTTCTTAGTTTACTTTGACACTACAACACTAAAAAATACTTTTTAGTATTTCAAAACAATGATGAGATAAGACCTACATGAGGTTTTATGTGAAGTGCAGCAATACTTGAACTGTTTAGATGAGATGTAAAAAGCTTTGAGAAAAAAGATATCTATGCTTATGAATGGGTAATTGATAAAAACTATAAAGAAAAAAGACAAGCACCAAAATGACTAGATCAGATATCAGATATATTTCATCTAAGAGATGCTAATTATTACTTGGATTATAATTCATCCTCTAGTTCTATAAACTATTTTTTAAATAAATGATGATATGATATAGACTGAATAGTATATATAAATATGAACTCTGTTCTTAAGATATTAGAAAAAACTGGTGGAATATATTTTGAAGAAATAGATGAAACAATTACAAGTGAAAATTTTTCTGAGATATTTTCTATACTGGTTGAAGCTAAAACATACAAAACCTGAACTCTTGGTACACCTAAACAAATACTTTTTGATTTTGCTAAAATACTAGAAGAAAAAATCTTAAATGATTGAAATCTGGGAGCCTATTTAAAAATAATATTTGATGAGATAAAAAACAGGGAACTTGTTATACATAGCTTTTCTAAACTAGAAAATGAGCTTTTAATGAAACTTGATTTAAGTTGAGAAAATAATTTAAATGAAACTCTAGATTTTGCTTATCCAGTTTTTACTTCTGTAGGATGAAATAAAACTGATAGATATATAGAAAGGACTTATGAAAAATACATAACTCAAAACAATGATTGTAGTATAGATACAAACTTAAAAATATCTCTGCATCACAACTATACAAATACAGATAAACAAAGGATTATTGATTTGATGAATAAGCATAATATAGAAGCAACTGATAAACTTTTAAATATACAATGAAACTGAACAAATAAACAATTTATTAGAGTACTACTACCAAAAGATGCTGAAATACAATGATTTAATTGAGCTACTATAAAACAGTTTAACTCGACAAGTTACATAGACTTTTATATGTATACAAATCCAGGAGAAACAAAAACTTATGATATAAAATACACTATAAAAAACTCTGAGTGTAGAAAATATGATTTCAAATTTCATAAACAATCTTGAATAAATAGATACAATATATCTATCTGAGATAAATCTTGAATAAATGAATACAATAATGTAACTACAGATTTTAATTATAATAAAAGATAACAAAACATGAACGCATTAGAGATAAAAGACTTGGTAAAAACTTACAGTTGAAAAGAAGTATTGAAGTGAATAAATTTTACAATAGAAAAATGAGACTTTTATGCACTCCTATGACATAATTGAGCATGAAAAACCACAACAATTGGGATAGTTACAGATCTGGTAAACAAAAACTCATGATCTGTAAAAGTTTTTTGAGTAGATATAGATAAAGACTTTGATAAAGCAAAAAGCTATATCTGAGTTGTGCCTCAAGAACACAATTTCAATATATTTCAAAAAGTTATAGATGTACCTGTTATTCAAGCAGGGTATTATGGTGTACCAAAAAAAATTGCCTTGGAGAGAACTGAGAAATTATTACAAGAACTATGACTATGGGAAAAAAGAAATGCTGAAGCAAGAGAACTATCAGGAGGTATGAAAAGAAGACTTATGATAGCTAGAGCACTAGTTCATGAACCGAAATTACTTATACTTGATGAGCCAACTGCTTGAGTTGATGTAGAACTAAGGCAAACTACATGGGAATTTATAAAAAAGCTAAATAGTTCTTGAACAACTATACTTTTAACAACTCACTATCTAGAAGAAGTAGAGGCGCTTTGTAACAAAGTAGCGATTATAAATAAATGAGAAATCATAGAAGATACTACAACCAAGAAACTTTTAAAAAAACTTAACGAAGAAGTAGTCTTACTTGATACTTCTGAAAGCATGGAAACACTACCAGAAAAGCTAGAAAAAAAATATTTAGCAAAAATATCTTGAGAACATGAAATAGAGATAACACTAAAAAAATCTCAAACTATAAATGAGCTTATAGGTGATTTAAACAAAGAAGATATCACGATAACAAGCTTCAGAAACAAGAGTTCGAGAATAGAGCAATTATTTATAAACTTAACAAGATAACATGACAGATCTACTTACACTTGCATGAAAAGAGATAAAAAACTTCTTAAAAATCTGGAGACAGACACTTCTTCCACCAGTTATTACAGTGGTTTTATACATACTTATATTTTGAAAATTTATCTGAGATCAGGTAACTGTTATAGAGTGAGTAAGTTACATGGATTTTATATTTCCTGGACTTTTGATGATGTCTATTATTATGTGAAGCTATTATCTAACTTCTTTTTGATTTTTTACAGCAAAGATGTTTAAAAACATAGAAGAACTTTTAGTTTCTCCGATAAGTAACCACAAAATAATACTTGGATATACTATTGCATGAATTACTAGATGAGTTATTGCTTGAATACTTGTTTTTATCGTGAGTTTATTTTTTATAGAGTTAGATATACATAATTATTTTTATATATTTTTATTTATTTTGTTAACATCAACAGTATTTTCACTTGCATGACTTCTAAACTGACTATATGCAAATAACTTCGATGATGTAAATATTATCCCAAACTTTGTGATTACTCCACTTATATATCTTTGATGAGTATTTTATTCTATAAATATGCTTTCTCCATTTTGGCAAGAATTAAGTAAATTTAATCCTATACTTTACATGATAAACTGACTTAGATATGCTTTTATCTGAGTAAGTGATGTAAATGTATGAGTATCAGTTGTTATTTTAGTTACATTTATAATTGTATTGTATTCATGGATTTTATATTTATTGAAGAAGGGAAAGGGAATTAGGAGTTAGTTTTTACAAAAAAAGCATAATAGATTAAATTTATTATGCTTTTTTATAAAAATGATTTTCCTAATTTTTTAAATTATCTAGTTCTTCAAATGCTTTTGCAACACTTGGGCTGTTAGTTGTAAGTTTCTTAATAGATAAATCAGTGGCTTTATTGTTCGCTAATCTTAAGTTATTATCTGATTTTAATAGGTTTTCCTTTACTTTATTTAAGTGATCAATAGTTTTATCTATCTCTTCTATAGCTTTAGAAAATTGACTTGAAGCTAACTCATAATTTCTTGAAAAAGCATCTTTAAAAGCGTTCATATTAGCCTCAAAATTTGAAACATCTATGTTTTGATTTTTTAGTATATGAA
>JAQVGG010000035.1 GCA_028696815.1 Candidatus Altimarinota bacterium | reverse complement strand
TTAAGCCATATTTAAGTGTTATGAATTCTAGTAAAATTTTTAACCTTGTTTTTGCTCTCATTCTACCTTTAGGTAAGCTATTTTTGAAGGTTTTTAGGTGGTCCGATTTGAGTGGGACGATACAAAAGATTAATTAAAAAAGACTTTTCAATTTTGAAAAGTCTTTTTTAATTATTTTTCTCCAAAGCTTGGATCAAATCTTTTAACAAAAGGTAAAAGTGCCATCATTCTAGCTCTTTTTATAGCAGTAGCTAATTTTTTTTGATTTTTTAGAGATACTCCAGAGTAGTATCTAGGAACTATTTTACCAAATTTTGTTATATATTTAGAAAGTAGTTCTATATTTTTATAGTCTATATTTTGACCTTCTAAAGGACATGCAGTTTTTGTCATAATAGTGTATTTATAAAATAAATTGTGGATTTATAACCAGGCATTTTGCATGGTAATTTATTTTTAATGATTTAATTAAAATGAATTATCGTCATCAATTGTATCTAATTCATCTGTAGATTCTGTATCATCAAAATCTGATTTTTTATTTAAGAAAATTAAGTTAGAAATAACAACCTCAGTTTTATAATTTTTATTACCATCTTCTTTTTCTATAACTCTTGTTTTAAGTCTTCCTTCAGCATAAACTAGTTTACCTTTTCTTAAGAAACTCTCTATTCTTTCAGCCAAACTACCCCATGCAACGCAGTTATGAAATTCAGCTTCAGACTTATTTTCACCTTCAGCAGTTTTAAAATATCTATTTGTAGCTATTGTAAACATAGCAACTTTTTTACCACCATCAGTAGTTTTAACAGAAGGATCTCTAGTTACATTACCTATAAGAATAACTTTGTTAACAGTTCTCATCTTATTTACAATTAAATATTAAAAATTAAGATTCTTGTTTAACAAACATATATCTCCAGATACTTTTATCTAGATTTATTTCTTTAGAAATATCTTTTATATTTGTTCAGTCTAAATCTAACTCATAAAGTACATAAAATCCTCTTTCAGATTTATTTATTTTATAAGCTAATTTTTTGTCTCACCAAACGTCTTCTTTTGTAACTTTTGTTGAGTGTTTTTTTAGGATGCTTTTTAAGTTTTTGATAGAAGATTCTCTATCTGTTTCACTTAAACTAGGATCCATTATTAACATAAATTCATAATTTGCCATAGTTTCCCTTGGTTAATACCCATACCTTAGATTTTATTTTACATAAGCTATAACTCTTTGTAAAATGGTGTGGGAGGATATAAAATAAAAGCCTTTTTTAAAGCTCGCGGAATATTTTATAAAATTATTTAGCTTTGTCAAAAGAAAATATTGCATTATAATAATAAAAAAATAAGATTAAGAATAGATTTTAAAATTAATTTAATTTATGAAAGAATTAAATCTACAAGATATTTTATCAAAAACACAAGATCTATCAAAGGAAAAAAAAGTTTGATATATATCGATTATAGGTAGACCAAATGCAGGGAAATCTACATTTATAAATGCGCTTTTGTGAGAAAAGGTAAGTATTACTTCAAATGTACCGCAAACAACAAGAAAAAGAGTTTTAGCTATACATAACGATATTGATTCACAAATAATATTTTTTGATACTCCTTGAGTTCATAAATCAAATAAAACGTTTAACGAAGAGATAAATAAAGTAGCTATAGAATCTCTTAATGAGTCTGATTTAATTTTATATTTTATAGATAGCTCAAGAGAGGGAGGCGAAGAAGAAAACTATATAAAAGAGTTAATATCTCAAGTGGATAGACCAGTGATAAAAATTTATACAAAAACAGATCTAACCCCAAAAATAAATATACCTGAAAATAAAGAAATTATAAAGATCTCTTCAACAACTAAAGTTGGTTTTAAAGATTTACTCTCAGCTATAAAAGACAAGTTACCACTTTGACCATGTTTGTTTCCGACTGATATCTATACAAAACAGGATATGTTTTTTCGTATATCTGAGATAATTAGAGAAAAAGTATTTTTACATACTAAAGAAGAGCTACCCCATAGCACTTATGTATGAGTTGAAGAGATAGAAGACCTAACTTTAGAAAAGGACGGAAAAGATCTTTTAAAAATAGTAGCTTATGTTTATACAGAAACAGAAAGTCAAAAATACATAGTAGTTTGAAAAAATGGTAGTCTGATAACAATAATTTGAAAAGAAGCAAGAGTTGAGTTAGAACATATCTTTGATAAAAAAGTTTTTTTAGCCCTGAGAGTAAAAGTAAAGAAAAATTGGAGAAAGGACGAGAGATTAGTGAAAGATTTGTTAAAATAAGTTTTACAAAAAAGCAAAAGATTAATCTTTTGCTTTTTTGTGGGGGGAGAGTTAGTTCTTAATACAGACTACACTAATTCCGTTCGACTTACTGCCCTCGCTATAATAGTACACTGTAGAATCAGCAGAGTACAGGAAGCGCATGTTGGCATTGGTAGTACTGCGCTGTGTACTACTCCACCAGGTACCGAATATACCACGAGCGCTGAAACTACCATCAGTATTACGGTTACCAGGAAGTACTGAAACTATACCAGATAGTTTATTTCAAGTCCATCATGTAGCTCATGCATTAGTTAGTGTAGCCCACTGTCTATCTGTTGGTAGTGCCCATCAAGTTCATAAAACTTTACAAACAGAATCACTTGCTTCTGTAGTAGATGTGCTTCCGTCAGCAAGTCACATAGCAGCATACCAACTATATAGTCTTCATTCAGAGTTACATAAATTTGTGTCATTATTATAACACCAGTGATCTCATCTTACTGGAGCATGTTTCATATTTGTACTAGTCCAACATTTTCAGTCTGGTCATACTATAGTTGTATATGTATATCATCATGCTGATACAGTATCTCAACATGTAAAAGAAGCTATATGATTTGCACTACACCTTGCTGTTGTTCATCAGTTTATTCAAGAACATGTCCATGTATATGTATTTCATACTCAGTTACTTACCACACTACTTGTTGTTCAGGTGCTACATAGCTTAATAGGTGTACTTGTTAAATCTTGTCAATTATCACTTCAACATATTCAATCTACTGGTGCTAATGTTTTACTTATTTCTACTACTGTAGTATTAGTAGCTACTGTATTTCTTGATTGTACGGTTCACGCTGTTCACTCACACTCATTTCTTGAATTATATATAGTACTTCAAGATGTTGGTTGTGGTGGCATTGGTGAAAATTGGCTTCACCGTGAAAGTTTTCAATTACTACAAGTAAAATTAGCATCTATACAACTCAAAGTTCCTACAGAATAATACATAGCTTTTTCTCATGCAAAATTACAACTTCAAAATGTTTTAAGTTCAGATGTAGAAGTAGAGTTAGTATTAGATGTAGAGTTAGTATTAGAAGTGGATGTAGAATTAGAGTTAGATGTAGATGTAGAACTATATGCAGAAGTTCACAAATAATTATTTACATTATCATAAAGAGCATGAGCTCAAGATAACCTATATTGACTTCAATAGTTTTTCACCTCTAAAATATATAGTGTATTTGGTTTTAGTCAAAGATTATAATATCTATCTAATCTAAGAAGCTCGCTTTTAACCTTTGCTTCTTTTTCATTTTCATTACATGGACGAATATTAGATCAAGATCATACTCTACAATTATTTTTTATAAGTTCAATAAGAGCTTGTTCTTTTGTATCTTCATTTAATAAATCTTTTCAATATAAAAAACTCATTTCTGCAACTTCTACTCATTTTCAAGAATATACTTTTACTTTTTCTCCATTTACACACTCATAAAGATCCATAAGATATTCCGTTCCTATATTTTCTGTTGGGGCACTTGGATTCGGAGCTCATCATCCTATACTTATTCTCATAGATTTTATACCATCAAAACCTTGTTCTGATAAAACGAATGCCCAGTTTTCATATAACCATCTAAAATCTCATCAAGTTCAATATGGTCAAGGTCAAAAAGGAAAAGTATTTAATCAA
>JAQVGG010000005.1 GCA_028696815.1 Candidatus Altimarinota bacterium | reverse complement strand
TTTAAAAGAAAATAAATTTGATTTAGCCTCAAAAGAAATTACACTTTTAAATAATAATTATCTAGATCAATTCTATGAATTTCTAGATTCTAGTAAAAGTGGTCCGATTTGAAACGGGACGATAGATGAAATAGCTAAAAAAAGTTTGCAATTAATTTTACACTTGTTATAATACGGATGTTTTATTTATTAATAATTTTGTTACTATGAAAAAACAAGATTTTATAAAAGCAGTTGCTTGAACTGCTGGTGTAAGCCAAGATGCTGTATCTAGAGTTTTAACTTCTATGATAGATACTATTACAGCTGAATTAAAAGCTGGAAGAGAAGTTAATATAACTGGTTTTGGTGCTTATAAAGTTTCTAAAAGAGCTAGTAGAAATGGTGTTAATCCAAGAACAGGTGAATCAATTAAGATTCCTGCTATGAAATCTCCAGTTTTTAGAGCTGGTAAAACTCTTAAAGAAGCTGTTAGATAATAGTTTTTTGATAGTAAGAAGACACTTAACAATACATTGTTAAGTGTTTTTTTGATTTTTTCTCATTTTTTTGATATAATATATTTAGTAATATTTTATTTTTACTAGATGCAAGAAGTCTGTATAAAATTAGACGATAACTTTGTCAGTATAAAGAAGATACTGCAAAAAATATCATTAGAAGAAAAGGCAGAAATATGTTTTTCATATATTTCTGACTTTAGAAGTGCTAAGATATTAAGAGATTGTGTTAATGAGATATGCAACTTATTATGAGTTGACTCTACTCCAAAAAATAGGCTTATTCTTGTTATTGATGAGTTAAATAACAATGCAATGGAGTATGGAAGTTTGTTTTGAGAGACAAATAATATGTACTTTTGCTTTGATAAAAATATAGATAGTTTGTTAATAAAAGTTGAGGTAGAAGATACATGAAACTGATATGAAACAAAGAAAGCAAAAGATATGGAGATTATAAGAGAGGAAAATAAAAAAAGAAATTTTAGTTATCACAAGTCTATTAGGTGAAGATGATTAGGTCTAATTACTGAAAAAATAGTAGATAGGCTTTATTTTAAAGATTCAGCTTCTTGAGGTCTTATAGTTTGAATTGAAATGAAAATAAAAAAGTAGTTTTAAACTACTTTTTTTCATATATATCTTTCAGATTTTTTCTGCATTGATATTCATTTTCACTGTTACATAAAAATACTTTGTTTTTAATTCTTAAATCAATATATATTATTCATGATTTAGAGAGATTTAAGTATTCTTTATTGAAAATCATTAACTTTTCTATTTGGTCATCAACTAATCCGTTTAAATCAAAAATTAAAATAATATCATTGTTTGTAATATAATGTGCTTCTCTTTCAATTGGATAATAGTTAATTGATTTTATACTTGTACTCAATAAATTATCTTTTAGTTTATCTTTAATATATACTATTTTATTTAAGTAATCTTCTATAAATAATTGTTTATAACTTGGGAAGTTATAAGTTTCATTGCTTAATATATTTAATTCTCATAAGTCATTATTTTCTTTATTTGTAGGTACCGCTACTCAGTTTTCGGTTATTATATATGCTTTTTCATCAATTATAGTTTTAAATATAGGTTTATATGATTCTATTTCTATTTTGAGAGTATCAGGTATTATTCTTGTAATCTCAACATTTTTAATATTACTTTGATAATCAATCAATGATTTTTTTATTTTATCTTTTTGGGCTAAAAAAAGTAGTTCTCATCTATATTTATCAACTGCTTTATATGCAATGGTTATATTTGAAATATCTTCTTTTTTTATTATGTTAATAGTTTTTACTTTTAGAAAACTCAGAGAAACAATAAGTAAAGCTAAAATTAAAAATACAAAAGTACTAACTACATGAACTTTTTTAATTTTATTTTTAGTATTTATTTTTAACTGTAAATTATTTCTTTTGTAAGTTTTTTCTTTTTTAAATCTTTTTAAAGTATGTATTTTTTTGATTTTTTTGTATAGCCTATTATTTTGTAATATGTTTAATAATTTTTCTTTCATTATTTTAACTTATTAATTGCTATTGTAACATCTTGAGCAACTTCTCATTTATCATCATATCTGAATCTTACTCTTGGTACGATTCTTAAGGTCATTTTTTTTGCTAAAAACCTTTGTATATCTTTTGCGTAATCGGCTAGAGTTTTAGTTAGTATATCTTGATTTTTAAATGAGCTTACATATATATCTAGATAAGTTAAATCAGAGCTTAATTTCACTCAAGTGATATTTATTATTCAAAAGTCGCTTTCTATTTCTTTAACTTGCTCAAGTAAAAAACTTGAAGCTAGTTCAAATATAGCAGATTCTAATTTTTTAATTCTTTCTTGGTTCATTATTATATTTTAGGTTGTAGGTTGTAGGTTGTAGGTTGTAGGTTGTAGGTACACCTAAAAGTGAAGCGTCCTACAACCTACAACCTAACTACTAATTATATTAGTCACTAATTTAATTTTGACAAATAAAAATTATTTATATAATAAGGTCACAATTTTAAATTATAACTCTATAGGGAGATAGAAAACTATGATATATACAGTTAAAAATGAAGGTGAATCTAATGAAAAAATGATATTGAGATACAAAAAATTATTTTTCCAATCAAGAATAGCAAATAAAATCAGAAATGAAAGATATGCTACAAGAGTAGTGAAAAAGAAAAAAATCAGAGAAAAAGCTATAGTTAGATCATTATACAGAGAATTAAATAACAAAGTATATTTTTAGTTAAAATTATGATAAAAGCCTTACTTAATTGTAAGGTTTTTATTTTGGTTTAAAAATAAAAACCTTGACAAATAATAAAGAAAGTGTATATTATATAATATCTAATTACATATATAAAAATTATTTTATGGATTTATCATTATTTAAAAGACCTGTTGAAGAACAGAAAGAGAGTTTTAGTATTTCAAACTTATTAGATTTTTTAGGATGAAAATACTGAAGGAAATTATCAGGTAATGAGCTTAGAGAAGCTACAAAAATGATATTTCAATATGTTGTTCCAGGTATTTCAACTGACATATCAGGTTATGAACGTACTATATTGGATAATTATCTAAGTAATATAACTTTTAATACGCTTCAGTTAATGAAACTATTAGGAGATTTAGAATATAGTGATGAAGATATAGATAAAATTATTTATAGATTTATATATATTTCAATTGACTGAGAATCTTATGAAGAATTAAGAGATTTAAAAGTATCATTAGATAAGAATAATCAATATTACTGAGAAGAAACAAGCGCTGAAGTAAAAGAAGAAACATGAACTGAGCTTCATCTTAAATTTTGAAACGATGATGGAGCTGTTGCTTATAAAAGAAACAGAGATTATAGTCTGAAAAAAATAAGATTAACACATAGGTATTTTTTGAGATCAGTAGTTACAAAAAAAATTAATTTATCAGAAATAAATATTGATTTTTTAAATCAAAAACAAGAAAGAAGTAAAGACAAAACAAATAAAAGAAATATTTTACTAGCTATATGAGCTATAACAGCTACTGTTTCTATGGCTGTAGCTACAGTTTTATCTAACTGAAAGGAAATTGAACAAGTTGAAATAGAGTCTCAAGATTTACCTGTATTACAAGTTAAAGCTAATATTACTGATAGGACTGTAGATATTCAAAGACCAGAAATATTTTTACCTGAATTATCTGAGATAAAAAGAGAATTAAATCAAGTAAATGAACAGCTTGAACTATCAAGAGAAAGAGAAGAAGCCTTAATAGAACACTTAAAGGAGTTAAAAAGAAAATTGGAAGTTCTTGAAAAGCAGAAATGAATTACTAACCAGGTAGAAGGTGTATTAAACTGAACTCAACAAAACGTAGTACTTGATAAAAAAGAAGTTAAAGCACAAAAAGATATTAAAAGCACTAAAGAAAGTCTATGAAACGAAAGTGAAATTACGTCTTGTTCTTTTGTTACAAGTTGTTTAGTTGAAAGAGGATTTAAGATTAATGAGGTTCTTTCAACAAATACATATAAAGATATGTTCAATTACGTCAATCCAAAAAGAATGAGTAAAGAACAGGTTAATAAATATGTAGAACAAATAAGTAAAGAAATAAATGGAGAAATAAATGTTAGTTTTGATGAGAAATCTCTCTTATCTCAAGCTACCTTAAGAGATTTAGATTTAAATATTTGAGATAAATGTGTTTATGAGAGCACAAAACATAAATGAATGCCTGTTGTAATTGATTCAATATTATGAGATAATATTGTTTTAAAATCAGTTGAGTATTGAAATGTTTTTGCTGTACAACATGAATTATTTAAGGCAAGATATTTGTGAGCTATGTAAAAAACAAGAACATTAAGTTCTTGTTTTTTCTTTACTTTTTTTGATAAAACTCTAATATTCTGAGTAATGTAAAATCTTAATAAATATAATCATGTTTAAAAAAATAATAGGACTTTGATTTTCTGCAAAGGGGAAAAATGCTAAGGATATAGAGAAATACATAAAAAGTTTGGTGGATTCATGAGCTTGAGAGTTTTTTGTTGGGTATAATCCTGTTTATTGGTATGAGAAATTTTGATTTGAGGTTAGTCCAAATGGAAGATTTGCTGAACATGAGCAGGTAACTGATTTTGAAACCCTGAAATCTATAGTAAAAGAGGTTCATAAGCATAATTTGGAGATATTTATTAACTTAAATGCTTGGTATTATACTGATGAGACTTTTCCTTTGATAGAAAGGATGGTAGCTGAGTTTGAGGAAGTATGAGTTGATGGGATTATTTGTTGAAATATAGGAATACTTGAGTATTTAAAAGAGATAGGATATAAAGGAAAAATAAATATTTCTACAATACTTGCTGTTTATAATAGTGAAGCGATTAGATTTATTCTCGAAAATTATAAAATAAATAAAGTCATACTTAGTAGAGAGTTAACACTAAAAGAAATAGAAAAGCTAACAAGTGATTTTCCTGAACTAAAATTTGAAGTATTTTGAGAGTGAGATTTTTGTAGATACAATAACTGATTATGTTTTGCCGAGCATAAATATTGAGCAAAAGATATCTGTACTATAGTGGTAAATGATTTAGTTGTGAAGAAAAAGTTTAGAGCTGATTTTAAGGAGATTGTACTTGATGAAAAATTGAGTAATGAAGAAAAAGTTTGATTGATGGATGATAGTTATAATGATGATTTTGAGCAGATAGCTAGTTTACTTGGAAAGATAGAGTTATGATTTATAGATACAGAATCATTAAAAACTAAATTATTAAAAATGGTTTTGAAAAACAAATCTAAAGTAGATTTATACTTTGATGCTTTAAAACCATTACAAGACAAGAGAAATACAGATATACTCATTTACTTGAGAGGAGTTAAGTACTTGTTAAATAATAACTCGAGTATTTTAGGTGAAGATTTATCAGAATTAAAAAAATTAGAAACTGAGTTAAATAATTCTTTTAAATCATATTTAGAATATCACAAAAAGAGAGTGAGTGAATTAGGATGAGAAGCAAAATTAAAAGCAAATGAATTAGCTTCATTTTATGCTAGAGGTGACAATCTAAATCTGTATAGTTATTTATTTTTTGATAAGATTAAAAATATAGATACAGTAAAGTTTCCAACTAGATGAAGAAGTTATAGTGAAAAGATAAAGTTAATAGAAGATACTCTAAAAGCTTGAATTGTAGATGAAAGTTTGATAGACAGATGAGCAAGTATTGAGAGAGCACACTATGATCTGACTTATTTATTTGGAGATAAGTTATGGTTTAGAGAGATGTTGGAAAAAAAGAGTTAAGATTTAATCTTAACTCTTTTTTATCTCACTATCAATTTCCCATCATTTACTTCAAAGCTAAGTTTGTAGATACCGTTTTCATTTAGTACATTTATTTCTCAGTCATGATCTACAAAAAATTCTTTTATCTTATATTTTCATCACTCAATTTGTCCTAAGTAAGATACACTTTGAGTACTATATGGATCTCTTGTATTTGGTTCTAGAACCCAGATTTTATTATTTAGTAGTATATAAACATAGTTTAAATCATCTCTTGCTTTTATCTTAACAGTTGAATCATTCTCTATATTATAGTTTTTTGGTAATTTATTTATAGTTATAGTTTCAAGTCTATATGGAGCAGAATAAAATTTAACAAGTGATAAATTTTCTTTTAATATATAGATTCAACCATCTATTGCTATATCAATTATTTTTCCAACTGAAGCAGAATCTTCCGCAGTTAAGTAAGAAGTTCATTGATTAAAATGATCTCAATTTCTTGTATGTCTTATTACTTGATTTTCATCTTTCGGTACTATATATATATTTTGATAATATGAAAGGATTGTATTTGATTCTTTCCAAGTTGCTTGATTTTTTACATCTTTGTATGAAAAATATCAATTTTTTGCAAACTCAACTACTTTTCATCACTTAGTTATAAGTATAATACTTTCTCAAAAAGGAGTTGCATCTATAAAAGTATCATCTTTTAGTTCAGGAAATGCTTCTTTTTTAGCTGTAGTTCCTGGGATTATAGGTCAGATAACTACTTTTGAGGTTATTAAGTATAGCTTTTTATTAACTTTTAATACTTTTATCACTCAAGTTTCATCAGTTTGCATTAGCATGTTTTCATCACTTTCTATAAATGTTTCTATACCATTAAATTGTTTTTTGATAATAGCAAGATCTCAACTCAGCTTTTCAATATCACTTAAAAATACTTGTTTTCATCTCAACTCATTAATTATTGCTTCAGCTTTTTTTATATTTAAATCAAATATTTCTGGACTACTAGAGTTATTGTTTGCAGTCAAAATAAGTTCTCTAGCTTCAATTAATTTATTTTTATTTAGTCCATCATTTTTAGTTTCTATAGTAGTTCATACTATTCACTCGATTATAAAGAAAAGTACAGCAACTGATAAAAGTATACCAGTTACATATAATCAATTTTTAATAAGTTTGTTTTGTTTTAATATTTTTTCTTTTGCTATCATGTACAAAGCCATAGATTTTTTTACAGCGATATTATCCATCATCATATAAAAAACTTTATTTAAGTTTTCTTTTAGCTTTGAATCATTTTTATTTAAGTTTATAAAATTGTACTTAAATGATGTTATTCAAATATTTTCTGAAAGTTTCTCATCTTCTAGTATAGTTTCTATATTTTTGTTTAGAGCTTCAGTTTTTTTACCAAGAGAGCTATCTAAGAAATCACTATAAGATAAGTAGTTTAAAAGTCTTGTAGAAGCAATTACTATAACATCTCAATAATCCAGTTTTCAGTCAGATATGAAATTGAACTCTTTTTTTCTTTCCTCTTTTTCAGTTATCTCAACTACTTCATTTGTGTTTTTTATAAGATACGCTGATGGTTTACCTATGTTTGAAAATAAGAAATTATTTTTATTTAATATTCATATAAAAATAGTTATATCATTTTCAAGAGTTTTATTATCTTGTCTCCATGTTTTTAAAACTGTGTTAACGTTTTCAAGTAGAACAGAGAAGTCTTTGTACGTGTTTTCTTTTGAAATATTATCTATAGCAAAATCAAGTATTTTGCTTAAAACTAATTCACTAAAATTTCAATCTTCTGAACTAATAACTAAAAAAAGATCAAGTTCAGTATCAAGGTTTATGTTTTTTGATATTGCTTTATTTGTTTTATTGTAATCAAAAACTCTATGGTCTTGGTTTAACATATTTGTTTTTTTTGTAAATTAATTAATTTATCGTTACTAATTATTATATAAAAAACTTTTAAAATACAAGACGAGTTTTGAAATGTTTTATAAATTTTTTATTTGAAAAACAAATAAAAAAAGCTAAAATAAGTTTCAATTTTACTTATAAATACAAAATAAAATTATGCTAGTAGTTTCTTGATGAAAGTCTCTGAGTTGAAAAGTTAAGATAAGTGGTTCTAAAAATGCAACTCTGCCAATACTTGGTGCAAGTTTGCTTGTAAACTGAAAAATGACTTTAAAAAATGTACCAAAGATAAATGATGTTAAGGTATTTTTAGAGATTATACAGGAGCTTGGTGCAAGTTACAGTTTCGAAGGAAATACTTTAACTTTGGATACTTCACATTTAGACGTAGATAACTTAAATCTAGAAAAAATTAAAAAGATAAGAGCATCAATTCTGCTTTTAAGTCCGCTTTTATTTTTCTTTGGAAATATTTCTATCCCATTTCCTGGAGGATGTAGTATAGGAGCTAGACCTATAGATAGCCATTTGAATGGATTAAAAGCTATAGGGTATGATTATACTTTTGAAAATAATCACATATCTTTAAATGGTAAATTGAAATCAGGAGATATAGTGTTAAATGCATGATTTGGAGTTACTTCAACTGAAAACTTGATAGTTGCAAATGTGCTTAGAACAGGGCAAACTACTATCATGGCTTCAGCTATAGAACCTCATGTTATGAATCTGATTTCATTTTTGAGAGTAGCTTGAGCAGATATAAAAATCAGGTATGATCATACTATTATCATAAATGGTGTTGAAAATCTTACAGATGGTTTTGAGTTTGAAGTAGTTTCAGACTACATAGAATCAGGAACTTTTGCTATCATGTGAGCACTAGCTTCAAAGGATTATATAGATATAGAAAATGCTAGAATAGTAGACCTGTATATGTTTTTAGAAAAATTAAAAGAAGCTTGAGTGAAGTGGGAAGATATGTGAGATGATACTCTTAGAGTTTATAGATCGCAAAATCTTAAAAAAGTAAACCTACAAACAAATATCTATCCTGGTTTTCCAACTGATTTACAATCTCCATTTGCAGTATTACAAACTCAATGTGATGGTATTAGCAAGATACATGAAGTGCTTTTTGAATGAAGACTTAACTGGCTTGTTGAACTAGAAAGTATGTGAGCAGATTTGCAGATACTTAATCCACATCAAGCTATCATAGTTTGAAAATCAAACTTAAAATGAGGTAGAACAGTTACAAGTTGGGACCTAAGAGCTTGAGCTTCTATGGTAATTGCCGGGCTTATAGCACCAGGGGAGACTAGAGTCGATAAAGTAGAGTATATATTTAGATGATATGAAAATTTTGTAGATAAGTTGAAATGATTGGGAGCGGAGATAAGATTGGAGGGGTAAGTGTTTACCCCGAGTAAAACAGCCCTCATCCGACTCTCGCTACGCACGAGCCACCTTCTCCTTTGGGAGGAGAAGGGAAAAATTAGGGTTCTATAAAAAAAGTTTAAAACTTAATTATTTGATTATGAGATTATTTGCGATACTTTTGACAGTATTTGGTTTAATTGTTATTTATAATCCTGATATCATAGCTTATCTATTAGGATGATTATTAGTATTTATAGGTATAAATATGCTTGCAATATCTTTTGTATTTCCTAAAAAGAAAAAAGATAGTTATGTAAAATTTGGAAGTTATAAAATATTTAGAGATAAATAAAAAAAACTCTTGCCTCCCCGAGTAGGTGGCAAGAGTTTTTTATTTTTTCTGTTGAAAATTTAATGTTGGTGTAAGGTGGAGGGAGTATAGTGTCTTGGATTTTAGAATTTAAAAATTTCTGATGAACAAAAAATTTCAGTTGTTATTGATAATATTATTATGATTTATATTGATTATATCATCAATATTTAACTATGATTTTAGACTTATTTTTGTTGATTTCTGATGATTTGCAGTTTTACTTTTGCTGTTACTTATTTTTGAATATTCAAAAATAAAAAATATAGAATGAAGTGTTAGGTGGTTAATGTATATATCTTTTTTTATTACTTTATTATTATTTTTTAAGTTTTATCATTTTTTTGCTTGGATATTTGAAGCCCCTTTCCCACTATTTGCATACCAACCTGGAACACTTTTTGATGATGTTAGATATTCAAGTTTAATAATAGCAAGTATTACTTTTGCTATATTAATGTTTTTTGTTTTTCAAATAAATATCACTAAAAAGAAAGAGTATAAAAAAAGATTAAAATTTGCTATTTTATGAGTATCTGTAGCAATTTTATCACACATAGTTTTTTATGTTTCAAACTTATCATATGTATATAGAGAATATCCAAAAGCTTTTATGTATACTAGTTTAGATTGAGAGTATATTACAAATACAGATAGATATTTTTGACTAGTAGAAAAGTACTGAAGCAATGAGAAATGATTTACAAAATTTGAAACTCTAGATGATGCTATAGAAGCATTAAAGTTAGCTGATAAATTAAATGATAAATTACTTTATGTATTAGCTTTTGAAGATATATCTAGATTTTGATATGATAAAGCTTTTGAAAAGTATCAAGATAAAACATTTCAGGTTTATTTTTTAAATTATATAGATCCGCCACTTAATTATAAAGATAATTTTTATAGTAATGTATGATATTTTGATTCTTTAATTGAAAATTCTTCTGATTCTTCTATTAAAAAAGCAACTAGTTTGATTAAAGAGGAGTATATTAATTATTTAGATTGAAAAACATCTGAAGAAGAACTTTTTAATTTTATAAGAGAACAAGTATATCATAATTCTAATTTAGATAATTTAGAGTGAGTAAATTATAGTATATTTTAATTAAAAATAATGAAAAAAGTTACAGCCATATTATTATTGGTATTTTTAATAATGCCTCAAATTCTTAATTGATATAATGCTTTTGGTATACCAACTCCTTTTGAAAGAAAGATTGTTACTCTGTGAGATAATACTTGTAAAGATATCAAAGAAACAGATATACCAACGATTTTTGTACCTTGAATACTTGCCTCTTGGTATAGTGCTGAATGATATGACGATGCAAAAGTAAAAAGATGGATCCCTGATCCTATAACTCATGTATATGATCCTTTATTTTTTACATTTAAAAGAGCTTGATATACTATAGAAGATGTATTTTATAAAGATGAATTCAATTTGGAGATAAAATGAAATCCTAAACATAGCTTATATCTTTTTTGATATGATTGGAAAAAAGATAATAAGATAACGGCTACACTTTTGACTCAACTTATATGACTTATACTAAAAGAGTATGAAGCTGATAATGGATGTAACATAGGAAAAGTAAATGTTATAGCTAACTCTATGTGATGATTGGTTGCTAGATCAATGTTAGAAGATATTTGTGTTGATTTTAAATATAAAAATTGAATTTTAGATTATTCTGAATTTCCAAGAGAATCAGTAAATTGAAGGATAAAGAATATCCATACTATTCCTTGTAAAAATCCATTTCCAACAGATACAATTTGAGAGAATATAAAAGTAAACAAGTTTATTACTATATCAACACCTCAGAGATGAGCCCCAAAAGCTTTGCCAATTTGGGAACATTGAGATATAGAAATGACAGATTGATTTTTTCAGTGAATTGCTTTGAAATTTGAGTCATGATTACAATTTTATCTGACAGATGGAAATTTTTATGATCTTATACATTGATATAAAGATAAAGTTCCAAATGGGATAGTAACTATATGACAGCTACTTCCAGATTTAAAAAATAAAAATAGTTACAATGAAAAACTAAAGTACTTATACAAAGACTATCCAGATGTGCCTACTTTGACTTCTTCTTGAGATAAAAAATGGTATTTAGATAATAAATATTATCCTACAAATAATTTTTTAGAAGAACTTAACAAAACAGAAAATATAAATAAGATGTGGGATAAGATAACAGATAAATATACATCGTATTATTCTATGGTTACTTGAAATGAATGAAATAATAACATTGTGGAGTTTGATATAAATGATCAAATTCAGTACTATACTACTATGTATGGTAGTACTACAAAAATGGTTATTAAAGACAATACATATAATATATGAAATGATGTTAAAGATATTTATAATTATTACGAAATTAGTAGTGATAGAGATAAAAAAAACTATTATAATATAAATGAAGTTATAAGAAATAATGTATGATTTTGATGAGATTGAACAGTGCCAAGTTATAATTTAAAATTAATTCCAAATGATTCAATTGACTGAGAGGAAGTTAACAATGATAAATTTAAATCTATCAGAATTGACTGTGCTGATTTATCAGAAAAATGAAAAAATTACGTTTTAAAAAATGGAACTTTTCTTGCTAATCCTTTATATGAAGATTTTTGAAGTGATAACATAGATTTTGAGATATGTAGTCATACAAATATGCCAATTGCTACAAGTAAAAAGGTTTTAGATAATATAATATGAGAAAGTAGTAGTGTAGTTAGTGAATATAATTCAATTGTAAACAATTTATGATATACAGAATATGATCAAGCTGACATAAATATTATTAATGAATGATATATAATTTATTGACCTTGAAGTACGTCCGATAGAGTTGAAACAAATTATATAGAATGAGAAATAAACTATCATGGTATTTATAACTATGTCTCAATTGATAAATATTTTGATGATGAAAGATTTATAGAAACAGATACTAAGTTAGTTAATAATGATTTTAAGTATTCTTTAAAAATGTGAGGAGTATTTAAAAAATGATATAGGTTATACAAATACCAAATTCTTTCTCCAATCAACCTCCTAATCACAGACTCTCAAGGTCGTAGAATCGGTATAGATCCTGAGACGGGTATGATTATAAATGAGATACCATGAGCATGGACGAGTTGAGATACAGAAGATAGTAATGAGCCGGAGTTTTTCTTGATACCTGTTGAGTGAACTTGAGCAGTAGAACATGAGATAAAAACATATGGAACATGAGATGGCGAATACCACATAGTTTTAAATGAAGTAGATTTAACTACCGATAAATCTCTCTTTTCCAAAGGGAGTACCGAAGAATGAGGGGAGGGATTATGAAAACTTATTATTGCTTGAAATGCAAAACAAGCATTTTGAGAAGATTATACTGTAAGTATTGATGAGACTTGAGATAAAACTTACACAAACCTGACAGCAAATATTCCTGTAACTGTAGAAGTAGAAAATACAAATATCAAAACAGATAAAACTGACTACAAATTGAGGTATTTTGTGAGATGAGATAGTAGTGAAATAGATAAATTGAGGTATAAATTAGTTTATGATCCTGAAACAAGTTCAGGATGACAGGGCGGGGGTTCAGGATGACAAGTATTACTAGATAAATATATTAATATCAGTTGAATACTTAACTTAAACTTAAAAGACACTTGAAAATATAAGTTAGTTTTAGAGTTAGTTGATAAGGAGTGAAACACATTAACAAATCCTGAAGCTACAAAAACTATTTATATAGAAAAGCAGGATCAAAAACAGTCTGTTACTGATAGAGTAAAAAATACTCAAGATAATACTTATCCAGAAAAACAAGAGAGTTTTTCTCAATTATTTGATGTAGATATACACTGAGTTTTTAATCTATACAACAATAAGAACAATTATTTTGATGCAAAGTTGTGATTTGGGATAAACTCCAGTTTTGATGCAAAGATGAGTTATGATGAGGAGACTTGAAATGTAAAAGTTTTATTACCAAATTGATGATACTCAAGTTTCACTTTGCAAAGTGATTTCACATATATAAATGATTTAGAAAATGATTTGAAACTTGAAAGGATTTTAAATTATTTCAAAGTCACCGCTAGTGATGCAAACTACTATTTTTCTCCTAAGAATTATTTACTACAAAAACTAGAAAAGAAAGATGTGCTTTTTGAGATAAATTATGATAGAAATGATAAACTTGATTTTGTGTCTCAAGATGATAAAAAAATATTTAGTTTCAACTATGATGATTATACATGATTATTGGCTTCCATAGATGATAAATACGGAAATAAAATAATTTTTTCTTATGAAAAAGTAGATGATACTTATGTACTAAGTAAGATAAACAATAATAGCATATTATACAATAGTGACTGAGATATAAAAAAGCTTACAGATGTTTTAAATGTTTTGTTTGCTTGAAATACAAGCTATTCAAAAAAACTTGAACGCATAAAACAGAGGATAGATGCTATGAAGTTATCTAGCTACAGAAAAAAGAAATTATTACAAACTATATCAGAGCAAAAGAAGGTATTTTTAGCAAAGATTAAGGATGATTACACAAAGAGTTTGTTTGAATATTTTATAGGGGAGATAGAAAAGTATTTGAAAATATAGAGAAGAAAATATCTTGCAAAGAATTTACTGGTGGATATAATAGTAACATCTTAAAGAATAATTTTTAAATTATGGCAACAATAAATGTGGAAGTTTCAGATAAAATAGCTAAAAAACTATCAAAATATAAAGTAGTTTCTAGTGATGTATTATATAAAGAGCTAGATAATGAAAAATGGGTTTCTATTAAAGTATGAGAAAAAGCAGAAGATGTTTTGAGTTTTTTAGAAAGTATAAAATAATGGAGATATCTATAAATGATTATAAAAATAAGTTAGAATTTCTAACTTATTTTTTGTGTTGTAAATTTAATGTTAATTTAATATTAGCTGAGTATACTAGCGTAGTTGGATTAAATTTTCAAAAAATTTGTATTATTTTATAAAAAGTATATAGTTTGTATATATAAGATTTATTTTTATTTATAAAAATATGGAAAAAGATAAATTTATAAATCAAATAATAAAAGCAAGTATTGATTGATATCTAGCTTGATTCTGAAAAGTAAAAAATAAGAAAGATTTTTTAAAGCTTGAAAGTAGTATAATAAATATAATTGTTAATTTTGGGTTTAATAAGGATTTAGCTATAAAAACAGTTAAGAAAATGTTAATAAATTTTAGTGTGTAATTATTGTATATATGCCAAAGTTTAATGATTTAGATTTAAAAAATTGGAAAACTATAGATATTGATGTAAATAGTTTATGGGTAATTCCTGAAAGAAAGAAGTGATGAAAACATGATAATTTTTATCACGGTAATTTTATACCTCAGATACCTGAGCATTTCATAAAGAGATACACAAATATTACATTTTTGCGAGGAACGAAGCAAAAATGGATTTAATAAATAGTAGCAGAAAAGTCAAGCGTTTTTTTATTTGCTATTTTTTATAAAATAATTATATTCACAATAATTATATTCACAATAATTAATTTTTATTTTTTATTAAGATTCTTATGAAAACTTTTCTACAAGCTAAACAAGAATTTGACAATTTATATTCTTCTAAACAAGAATTTATTGCAAATATTCCTGTAAATTTAACTGTTTGAAATTCTTATAAGATTAAATGAAAAAATAATGAAACAAATGAAGAATATTATAAATGGCAGTTTTTTTATTCTTTAATAAATTCTTGATTATATCAAAAAGACTATATTTGATGTGAGGTTTATTTTCCGAAATGAAATAAAAATTCAGCTCCTATCAAGTTTGATTGAGCTATTTTTGATAATGTAAAATGGTTTGATTATTATAAAAGTTTTCATGAAAAAAAAGATCAAGAGTCTTTAGATTGGTTAAGGAAACACTTATTTGCAGTAATTGAATTTAAAAAAGAAAACTCAAAAGATACTGAAACTGTTTATAATCAACAGTTAAAACCTGCAATGAAAGAGTCAGAAAATAATTTTTGTTTATGAGTTTTATATGATACTGAAAGATTATATTTATTTCAAAAAAAGAATGAATTATTTTTAAGGCTCGATGAGTGATTTAATTTAAAATGAGAAAAATGCACAACAAAAGATTTATCTTTACATTTGACAGATGCTTATTATAAGATCCCTTCTTTTGAACAATTAGAAAAACAAATAACAAAAATAACTATTGATAGATCAAAAAGGACTATAGATGATCTTGAAATTGTTACTTGAGTTTATAGTAAACAATTAACAGATTGAATTTCATATATTTTGAAAGTAATGGATAAAGTTTGAATGAAAAATCAAAGATGATATGAGATTTTAATACAAATTTTAGCTTTAAAGATTTTTGATGAAAAAAGAAGTCAAAAATCTACAAAAAACCTTGATTTTTATAAAAATGATCCAGAAACAGAAAAATTAAATCTACTTTTTTATATTACAAAACAAGAAAGATGAAATATTGATCTTTGAGATGAGGATATACAAGGTTTTATAGATAGATTAAGAAAATTATATAATGAAGCTTCTAGTGAATATCATTTTATTTTAAAAAGGGATGATACTGCAACAGTAACTTGGACAGATCAGTCTCATATTCAAGTTATTAGTGAAATAGTAGAGCAATTACAAGATTATAGTTTTGTTAAATCTCATAAAACAGATCTTTATCAAATAGTTTTTTATAAATTTGCAAATGAATTTTCAAAAGCTGATAAATGACAATTTATAACTCCAATTCCTCTTATAGATTTTTTAGTTAAAATAGTAAATCCAAGAAGTACAGAAAAAATGATTGATCCTACAGTATGAATAGCAGATTTTTTATCAGTTTCTTATGTAAACTCAAAAAGTGATTTAAAATGAGAGAATTATTATTGAATTGATAATGATGAACAAATGATAATGTTGGCTCAATTAAATATGCTTTTAAATTGAGATTGAAATTCAATTTTAAAATATAAACCAGATAAATGATCTATAATATGGAAATTTGATGATAGAAATGATTTATTTGAACTAGATCCAAGAATTCATAAAAATGGGGATTGGGATAAATGGATAGGTTGACCTAAATTAAAAAAATTTGATGTAGTTTTGACAAATCCTCCATTTTGAGATGATAGGAGATTTGAACCAAAAACTCAAACAGAAAAAGAAATTGCTGAAATGTATGAATTATGGAATATTGCAAGAAATTGAAATTCTATTGATTTATGAGTTCTTTTTCTTGAAAATGCTTATCGTATATTAAAAGAAAATTGAAGACTTGGAATAATAGTTTCAAATTCTATTGCTTCAATTGATAGATGGAATAAAGCAAGAGAATGGCTAATGTCTAAAATGAGAATTGTAGCATTATTTGATCTTCCAGCTAATGTTTTTGCTGATACTTGAGTAAATACAACAATGATAATTGCATATAAACCAAATGAAGATGAATTATTAAAATTACAAGAATCTAATTATGATATTTTTGTGAAAGATATTGAAAAAGTTTGATATGAAGTTAAAACAGAAAAAAGAGTAAAGTTCTTTAATAAGCTTTATAAAATAAATGATAAAACTTTTGAAATAGAACAAGATGAAGAATGAAATCCATTATTAGATGAAGATTTTACAGATATAGCAAAAGAATTTAAAGATTGGTGTTTTGGACAAGAAAAAACACTACAAGATTTATTTATTAAAAGTAAATAAATATGAATAAAACTTATTTAAAAGTCCCAAATAAAATTTCTTTTAAAGATATGATAAAGAAAAGTTCTTTATCTGCTTTACAGTATAAAAAAATCTTTTGTGAAAATAATAATGTAAAAATAATTAAAGATTTAATTGTATGAAAAATTAGTAGCTGAAAAGAAGTTTGATCAGACTCTTACACAAAATTAAATACAAATTATAGATTCATAAGAACAAAGGCTATTCAAAATAATAATTTTCAATTAGATTTAAATATTGAAGGGAGTTTTGAATATATAAAACCAAAGAATTTTGAAAAAAACAAATGACTTAATAATAAAAATACTGTTAATGATGAAGATTTACTTTTTGTTACTTGATGAAATGTTTGAGAAGTTGTTATTTCTCAAGAAATCAAAAATTCTATATTTAGTTCTCATATACTAAAATTACCTATAAAAGAAAATAAATATTATGTTTTTTCTTTTTTAAAAAATAGCTTTTGTAAAGAACAAGCAAATTTATGACCTTTATGATCTATAGCTTGATTAGATAGTTTTAGTATTGATACTTTATTAAATATACAAATTCCTTTTCCAAACCAAGAAAATAAAGATGATGTTATTAAATATGTAGAATTATTAACTCAAGCAATTATAGATAAAGAAAAAGAAATTAGAAGTAAAAATAAAGAAATTTTAACTTTAATTGAAAATGAATTATCTAAAAATCAAGATATTGCTTCAATAAAATTAAATTCAATTACTTTTGAAGAATTGAAAAAAATATGAAGATTAGATACTTGAATGTATAATGAAAAATACAAAAAAGTTTTTTCTTTAATTGAAAACTATAAAAATTGAAACTCAACATTAGAAGACTTATGATATAAAATAACTAGATGACAAAATTTACAAGTTAGTAATATTTGAAAAAGTATTTATAGTGAAGATCAAAAAGAATGATTTTATAAATTAATCCTTTCAAAATATTTCACTGAATTTATGACTTATAATAAATGTGATTATTTATGAAATCCTAAAAAGTTAAAAACTATAAAGAAATGAGACATTATATTTTCTTGTAGATGAGACTTATGAAGAACGATTGTATTTTGTGAAGATGTAGAAAATCTTATTACAAATATAGACAATGTTCATATTGAAAATAAAAAATCAAGTATTGAAAACAAGATTTTTATTTGATGTTTTCTAAATTATTTAAGAAGTATTTGATTTTTAACTTTGGTTTCAATTACTTGATCTTGAGCTGATAGTTTTACAAAATATCATTTTGATTTATTAAAATTCCCAAATTTTGATGACAAAAAACAAAAAGAAATTGCAAAAATCTACTATAATCCAATTGGATACATAAAAAATCTAACATTAAATAATTTTCTTGAAGAAGATAAAAAATGGAATAAAAAAGTTTGAATTGTAGAACTTGATAAATCAATAAAAAGTATGAAAACACATTTAAATAGTGTTTTAGATAAAATAATAAATAACGAAGTTGTGAAAACAAATTTTAATTTTGCTACTTATAGTCTGTAGAAAAATTAAAAAGATCATGTAAATTTAAGGATTATTTTATAATCCTTTTTTATGAATTATATATGATCTAAAAAATCTTTACTTAACTTTATTTATACAAATATTATAAAAATAGTTTGAAAAAGAAATTTTATTTTTTCTGATCTTTTTGCATGAACTTGAATTGTTTGAAGATACTTCAAAGAAAAGTGACATAGAGTTATTGCTAACGATTTGCAGTATTATAGTTTTGTATTAAATAAAAATTATATAGAAAACCACAAAGAATTATATTTTTCAAATTTATTAAATGAAATACCAGAGTTACTAGTCTGAGATGTTAATAATTCTAAAGAGATAGTTATTGAGTACTTAAATAATTTAAAATGAAAAAAAGGTTTTATATATAAAAACTATTCTATTGGATGAACAAAATGAAAAGAGTTTGAGAGAATGTACTTTAGTGATGAAAATGCAATGAAATGTGATGCTATAAGAAGTAAGATAGAAGAGTGGAGAAAAAAAGAACTGATAAATGATAATGAGTATTATTTCTTACTTGCAAGTTTACTAGAAAATATAGATAAAGTTGCAAATACAGCATCTGTTTATTGAGCATTTTTAAAGTCACTAAAAAAATCTGCTCAAAATCTTATGACTTTAAAACCTGCTGATTTTTTTCTTAATGACAATGAACATACAGTTTATAATTCTGACATAAATGAATTAATTAAAGATACTTCTCACGATGTTGTCTACCTTGACCCCCCATATAATGAAAGACAGTATAGTGCAAACTATCATTTACTTGAAACAATTGCCAAATATGATAACCCAAAAGTAACTGGTAAAACGTGAATGAGAGATTACAGTAAACAAAAATCTTTATATTGTAGAAAAGCAGAAGTAAAAAAATCATTTAGAGAATTGGTTCAAAATATAGATGCAAAATATGTATTTTTAAGTTACAATTGTGAGTGACTTATGAGTTTAGAAGATATAAAAGAAGTTATGTCTGAAAGATGAGAGTATGGAGTATTTACAAAAAAATATAGAAGATTTAAAGCTGATAAAACAGAAAACAGAAATCATAAAAAAGATACTGTTACAGAATATCTACACTATGTAAAAATTACAAAATAATAACTTGCATTTCCCAAAAAAATAGTTAGATCATGATCGTTTATATTCTAACTATTTTTTTATGAAAATTTCTAGAGAACTAGCATTAATAATTTTGAAGTATCTAAATGATAACCCAAAATTTTATTTTCCATTTATGGTTGTATGTAAGGAGTATAGTCCAGAAGATGATGATTTTGTAGAAATAGAACCAAATGAGTGGGAAACAATAGAAAAAGATGAGATTTATAAGACCTTTGAACTTTGGGAAAATCTTCAGAATTTATATGAGTGAACAACAGAGTTATTAGCAAAAGGTTTTATAGACTTGATATTATGAAAATCACTAAAAGATGAAATAGAAACTTTATATAATAATTATGATAAATTATGTAAATCAGACTTAACTGAAAGTGCTAAAATTCTCGAATATTGAGAAAATGAATTTTTTGGATGAAAAAGAGAAGCATTTCAAGAAGTATTAGAATTATTTAAAAAATATTTATAGTTATTTATATCCCCTTGCATTTTTGCACAAATCCTATATACTCAAAAATGTTTTATTTTGTAACTTTTTTCATATGGCTAAAAAAATGTGTAAACCTATGGTAAAGAGAATGTTTATATCTCTTACTCTTTGAGCTCTGTTTGGTCTTCTTTGTGCATATTTTGCTTCTACAAATACTCTGGACCCAAACTTCTGGGGAAGTGCTGTTATGTGGAGTATATTTTTCAATAGATTTGTTATAGGTTTTGTTGTTGCTCTTGCTTGATTTATAGTTGTTCATCCACTTCTAAATATCAGAATGTATCCTGTGTGTAGATGAGCTTGTGCTTGATTTCTTGTGAGTTTAAGTTTAGCATTTGGTGCTTACTCAACAGGAGGAGAACAAGCTAATATAATATTTTGGTGATCAATTGTATCTTGAATGATATATGGTCTGATTATAGACCTAGTAGCAACTAAAGTTGCTTGAGAAGGAGAAACTCTACTACCTGGAACTCAAAAATAATCTCTAAATCAAAAAAATAAGACAAAACTTGTCTTATTTTTTTATTTGTGCTAAAATTTATATATAAAGATAAATTGTTTTTTATGATCCTGAAACCAGTTCAGGATGACAATCTGTTTAACTATCTAAAAAAGAAATGCTAACTTCACTATTAAACATATCTTTGATAGCCTTGATAAGCCTCATACCAATAGTTATTTGGGCTTATATTTTTTCGTATATAGATGATAGCTCTTTAAATAAAAAGAGATTTTTAGTGTGAGTTATAGGTGGATGACTTTCAGTTTTACCTATTTTGTATATGGACAAGATAGTAAGCTTAATCAATTTTGAATACCTAAATACTTTTGCTTTTGCTTATAGAGTAAGAGACTTTTTTTCTAGCTTGGAGTTTGCTTTTTCACTGGAATTATTTTTACTGATCTTAGTTTTGTTTTCATTTGTATTATGAGTGTTTGTTCATAAGTTTAATAATATAATGAAAGTATACCTTAAAAACTTGATAGTATTTCTAGTTTTAGTTTTTTTAGTTTCAAGTTTTACATATCTGCTTAGTTTTTTTTGAAACTCTTTTGAGTTTTTAAATATGAGTATTAACTCAAGCATAGCTTTTGGTTCTATAGTTTTTGATAGTTTGAGATTAATTATATTTTATTATCTGATAGTTGCATTTATAGAAGAATCATCAAAACACTTCAATTTTTTACAATCAAGTGTCTTACATATAGACTCTATCAAAACTTGAGTTTTATATGCCATATTTGTAGCACTTGGTTTTTCACTTATAGAAAATATACTGTATTTTTATAATATTTATAGTCAGCTTTGACTTGGAAGAGAGCTTGTAAGTACTTACTTTTTTAGATCAATCTTTTCAGTTATGGTACATGTATTTTGTAGTAGTGTGGTTGCTTATTATTTTTCTAAAGCACTTTTACTTTATAGAGAAAAAGACTTAAGTTTTCCATACTTAAAGATATTTTTATATGGGCTTTTCTTGGCTATAGCATTTCATCTGGTTTTTGACGTAGCTTTGACTCTAGGTTTTAGCTTTATCATCATACTGTATCTTGTTTGAGGGTATCTGTATGTAGGAAGTGTGTTTTATAGGGAATAAAAGTAATTGCACAAAATATTTGCATTAATATGCATTTTATTATAATAAATAATATTATTTTTTAATTTTTTTAATTATGGGAGCATTATTTGGTTCTGCTATGTGAATTATTATTGTTTGAATTGTACTAGTTGTTCTCGCTACTATGATAATAACTATTTATAACAATATAATAAGAACTAGAAACTCTGTTGAAGAAAATGTATCAGCTATAGATACAGTATTTCAAAATAGATATGATTTAATACCAAACTTAGTAGAAGTTGTAAAACAATATGCAAGTCATGAAAAATCTATCTTAGAAGAAGTAACTAAACTTAGATCACAAGCTATGAGTGGTCAAGATATGTCAAAAGAAAAATTAGAACAAGAAAATATGTTATCTGGTACTTTAAAATCTATTTTTGCATTATCAGAAAATTATCCAGATTTAAAAGCAAATCAAAATTTTATAGAACTACAAAATCAATGGACAGAAATAGAAGATAGGATGCAAGCTGCAAGAAGAGCGTACAATGCTTCTGTAAAAGCTTTAAATGATATCAAACAAATGTTCCCATCAAATATCATTGCTTCATTTATGACTATTAAACAATATGAGATGTTTGAAGCATCGCAAGAAGCAAGAAAATCACTTGATGCTAAAGAACTTTTTTCTAAATAGTTTTTAAGAGATGAAAAATATTGATTTCACAAACTTGATAAAGAAATATCCTCTACTTACAATTGAAGATGTTTCTTTTTTGAATGATTTTTTTAATAGAGATGAGATTATAAAGGTTTTAAATCAAGCTGAGCAATTTTGGAAATCTTTGTTAAAAATTACTTATAAAATTTTTATATTATTTATACTTATAGCATTATTTTTTATACTTGTATCAAGTTGAGTAAATACTTTGTTTAGTATAATGCTTTGGAGTATTATAATTCTAGTTGTATGATTTTTTATATCTTTTTTTATTTCGTATTTAATAAATAATAATTGAAAAAAGCCTGTATCAATCAAAGATTCTATTATTCCAAACTTTGTAAGTAAAATTAATTCTGATCTTAAATATTCTTCAAATTGAGGTCTTTTTAATGAAAATTTAGATATATTAGCAAGTAAAAGTATAATAGAAAATTACTCTCGTATTGATTGGGTACAAGATAGTATAGAGTATAAAATAAAATCTCAAGATAAAGATTTAATAGAAATATATTGAGTTGAGGCACAAACTTCTAAAAAAGTAAAAACAAAAAACTGACATAGATATGATAAAAATAATCATTTTTATATATTAAAAGTAATTTTTAATAATCCTAGATTTAAAATAAATACCCCAATCAAATTGATTGAAGATTTAACAGATAATCATATAAAAAAAATATTAAAAGTTATTGTTATTCAGTTCTCAATAATTTTTGCTTTTTTAGTATCTATTTCTTGAGATGAAGATACTGATTGATTTTTGCCTGAATTTTTTGATTTGGTAAGTAATAATCTAGAAATATCTACAGTATTTTTGTTTGGAATGTTTTTTGTGATTTATTTTATTTACGATTATTTTAAATGAGATGGTAGAGTAAAAGTTGAAAATATAGAGTTTGAAAAAGAATTTGATGTATATAGTGATGATCAAATAGAAGCAAGAAAACTTTTAACACCATCTTTTATGTATAGATTAGTTGATTTTGTTAATAAGATTTCAAGAAAAAGAGTATATGAGCTATACTTTCACGAAAATTATTTTTACTTAAAATATAATATAATGTCTACTAATTCACTAGTAAACTTAAACTTATTTTGATCAAATAACTTTCTTGAATTTTCATCAATTAAGAGTATAGATAAAAACCTAGAAAAATTTGTAGAGTTTTATTTAGAAATGAAAAATATAACAAACTTGAGTAAAGATTTAAAATTATTTTACTATGATAAATGAACAATGTCTACTGAAATAGTTAAATAATTACTTTATCGGTATTAGATAATTTGTATCCACAATTTTCCAATCTGGATCATCAACTTGCAAAAGTTTTAACACTCATTCAAAATGTAGTAGTCAATAAGTTACATATATCTTGTTATACTCAGAATTGATAATCGCATCTGCTAACACTTCGTTTCTTCAGTGAAGTATGATGTCAAATAAAGCTTGATTTGTAAAATTGCTTGCAATCAAGTTTTTTGTTTCGTTACTTTTTATTATGAAGTTTAGTATTGCTTGATTTATATAAACTAGAACTTTTAACTCTCTATCATTTAAAGATGCAAGAGTTTTTATTATCTCAGAACTAACATCAATTGGAATTGCATTTTCATCTGGAATATTTAATTTTTGGGTAGATGTTGCTATAAGTTTCTCATACTCTTCCATGATATAATCTATAGACACATCTACATTGAAATCTAGTTCATTTACAAGTCAGTAATAGATAGTATTGTCTTGATAATTTACACCATATAGTTTTGAGAAGTTCGGGTATAAATCTTTATTAAACTCTATACCTATTGCTTTATTAAACTTCTGAGAATTTTCTTCTGTCCCAGGTCATACTCATTCAAAAAAATATACATATCAGTTTTGTTTTGCTTTTATTAGATTTTCTTTAATAGTTTGATAAAACTCTTCACTTCAAACATGACTCATAGCTTGAAAAATAACAGTTTTATCTCAATTTGTTATAGTATACTCAGGCATTTTTGCTGGTTCTATTTCATTTTGATAGTAAGTAAATCAGGTTAAAATCAGTCATATGATAACAAGAGATAATGAAATCTTTTTTACAAATAGTATAAAATAGTCTTTATAGTTTAAGATTTCTTTTTTCTTAATAGTTTTCCAGGCGTAGTAAATAGCAAAAAATATGATAGAGTAAAGTATAACAAAAATCACAAAATTAATTATTCATAGAATTCACTCTAAATAGAAACTAAAAGCTAAAACTATAATTATAGATATATAATAAATTATATTTTTTGTGTTCATCTTATTTTATTTTTTAAAGTATAAATTTTTTTTAATTTTACTTTAAAACTTTTAAATTCCAATTTTCTTTTGATATTTTATTTGTTTTTGATAAAATCTTTTAGAAAATTATATTTAATTATTTATATATGAAATTATTAATCAAACTTATAGTTGTTTTTTTACTTATCATTTCTAATTTTTCATGAGTAGATGCAGGAAGTATTTTTTCTATTTGAGAAGATGCTAAATTACAAGTTGATTGTGCATGAGATGATGATTGTGATTTAAAATGATGAATAGAAAAAGTAAAAAACACGGTAAATGATATAGAGAAAGATAGAAAATTTTCTCAGTATGTTCAAGATGTAATACAATATATATTAGGTTTTATATCTTTAGTTGCTGTTATATACATAATCTATGCAGGTTTTATGATACTGATTTGAGCTTGAGATGAAGATAAATTAAAAAAATCAAAACAAACAATTTTATATGTTATTATATGAATCGTATTAATATGGTTAGCATACTCAATTGTTGCCTTTATAATGGATATGTTAAACACATCTTCTTAATAATTAAAATATAAAATATAAAAAAGTCTAGTTAATTCTAGACTTTTTTATATGCAGATATTTGGAAATATTAATAAAAATATGATACTATAATAATGTTTATTATTTTTTAAATAAAAATTATGTCTGAAATAAAAGAAGTTTATAAAATAAAAAAGCTAAGATCTATATATGTTAGTATAGGATTTTTTGCTTTTGTTGTAGTTTTAACTTGAGTTTTATTTTTTTATAATTCTCATCTAGATAAACAAACTACTTTGTTACAAAATGAGATAACTCAAAAAGAAAATAGCATTAAAGAGAAAAAAGAGAATAAAGCTATACAAATATATGAGTTATATATATTAAATAAAAAAGTATTAGAGAGATTAGACAAAAATTCTCAAATTGTATCTTTTTTAAATCATATAGAGGAAATTACTCAAAAATATAATGTAGTTTTTGAATGATTTAATTATTCAAATGGTATGTTATCGCTTGATGCTATTACTGTTTCTGATGATAATGGATTTGATTATCAAAAAGCATCAAAATTTATTGAAGGATATAGAAATGATGAAGAATCATTATTTAATTTAGGTTTTATTGAAACTATTACTACAATAGAAGACAAAGAAAAGTTTAATATAAAACTTGAATTAAAATAATTTACTTTTTAAAAATAAAATATGAACATCAATAAAAATGACAATAAATTTACATCATTATTAATATTTCTTGTATCTCTATTTGTTTTAGTTTTTTTTACAAAAAATATGTTTTATGAAATGCAAGCAAAACAAGATACAAAAGAGTCTTTAGAAGCTGAATTACAAGTTAAAGATGATGAGCTAGCTAAATTAGAGTCTCTTGAAAAAGATTTAAAATCATGAGATAAAAAACAAGAAATAGCTAGATTTGTTGAAGGTTTTTCAGAAGACGAAATGTTAACTTACCTACATACATACATAGAAGAAATCAATGGTGAAAATTGACTTATAGTTATAAACTCTCTTAGTTTTACAGAAGCTAAGGAGGGTGAGCTTGGATTTAAAGAGTTAGGTGTTACTGTAAATGCAAAAGTATCAAATATTGAGATATTAAAAACTTTTTTATCTTTTTTAACAAGTAAAGATGCTAAATACACTTTTTATGTAAGTGATTTTAGCTTCCCAAATGATAATAGAGCATGAACTTACAATGTTACTATACCTCTAAAAATCCTTTATAAATAGTTTATTATAAACATATATATGAACAATATACAAAATGAAGTTTCATCAAAAGATATAATAATTTTTAAAAATATATCTAACATAGATAAATTTAACTTTTATGAATATCTTTCTGTTATGATTGATGCTTGAGTATGAATATCTTGAGCTTTGGAATCAGTTACAGATAAAATAGCTAATCCATACTTTAAACAAAGAATTAAAGAATTACTTGTATTTATATCAAGTGGTGATTCTTTAAGTAAAGCAATGAAAAAAGATCCAAATGTTTTTTCTCAACATGAAGTTTCAATTGTTGAAGCCTGAGAAGCAACTGGTACTCTATCAACTTCTTTATTAAATATAGCAAATAATTTAAAGAAAAGAGATGAGCTACAAAAAAAGATTAAATGAGCACTAACTTATCCAATTATAATATTTTTATTTTTGTTAGTTGCTGTAATAGTAGTTTTGACTTATGTTATCCCTGCTATTATGCCATTATTTGAAAATGCTGAAGCACAACTACCAACTGCAACAAAAGCACTTATAGCTACTTCAAATTTTGTTTCTCATAACTTTTTAGTTATACTTTTATTTATTTTTACGGTTTTTGTATTTTTTGTATGATTTAAAAGTACTAAAACATGAAAAGAAAGACTTGATAATATGATACTTGGAGTTCCGCTAGTAGGTAAAATATATAGGAACTACATTTTAGCTAATATTTCTTCATCTCTTTGAAATCTTATATGAGCTTGAGTTCCAACACTAAAAGCTTTAAAACTTGTAGGGAAATCATCGGGGTCTTATGTTTATGAACAAATATTTGAACTTGTTACAAGAAGAGTAGAAGTTTGAGAAAAAATTGTTGATTCTATGAAAGAGGTTGATGAAGAAAAATTTTATTTTCCTCCTGCATTTTTACAAATGTTATCTGTATGAGAAAAAACTGCAAATATAGAAGAAATAAGTATAAAAATATACAATCAATATAATAGAGAGGTTGAATATTCACTTTGAAATTTAACAAAATGGATAGAGCCTATGGCTATACTTTTAGCTTCTGGATTTGTTATATGGTTTGCATTTGCAATATTTGGAGCTATTATGAAAATAACAGAAGTAATTAGTTAATTTTTGAAACAATGTTTAAACTAAATAAAAAATGATTTACCTTGATTGAACTTATGGTGACTATAACTATAGTTGCGATTTTAATGATGATGACATATGCTCCGTATCAGTATTATTCAAATAAAGCAAAAGTAAGAATAACAGCAAGAGATATATCTCAAGTGTTAACTGAAACAAGAAATTTAGCTGTTCATTGACTTGATAAATGAACTTGAAACTTATCTTTATGAGTTTATTTTGATTCTACTGATAGTTTAAAAAACAAAGTACAAGTGTTTTCTTTTCCACATAATTATGAATATACGCAAATACTACCCGATGAAAGTGATCCAAATGTAAATCTAATAAAAACAGTTAAATTAAAAGCATGAGTTGAGATAGATAGAGTATGATGACAAAATAATGGATTTTTTGTATTTGAGTCAATTACATGAGAATGAACTTACTCATATTTTCAAAGCTCAAAACAAAACTTTAGTGATGTAAACATAGATATTGAGTTTTCATACAAGGATTCAGCAAATATAAAAAATAAAATTACATATATTACAAAAACAAATATATCAGATTACTAAAAAGAAGAAAGTATTTTCTTCTTTTTTTTGTAATTTATTAAAAAATAATTATTATTAAAATAAATAAAATTTATTTAAAAACAAATCATGAAAAATATAAATAGAGCATTTTCCATAATAGAAATAATTATTTGAATTTTTATATTTTCTCTCTGAATTTCTGCTATTTATATGGTTATAAGTTCAAGTTTAAATATGAATATTTATAATCAAAATCAAATAATAGCATGAAATCTAGCTAGAGAGGGAATAGAACTTGTAAGAAATATCAGAGATTCCAATTACATAACGTATCATAAATGGAATCAAAAATGACCATATTTAGATTATACAAATACTGATAATTTTTTTTCTACTTGATCTTATTATATAGTAGAAAATGACTATTCTGAATATTCTCAGTTTCCCATAAAAGTTACAGATATAACTACTGGTTTTTGAGAATGAGTTGAAAATCTTACTTGAAGCATGGAAAACTATAGATTGTGTTTAGATAGTGAAAAAAGATATACATATGATTGTAGTACTTCATGAAATAAAAAAACTCAGTTTTATAGATATATAAAATTTGATGAAGTTAAATATAATTCATGAACAAATACGGAATTAATAAGTGATGCTTATAAAGTAAATGCAAAAGTTATTTGGTATATGAAATGATATCATGAGATACAAATTGATACAATTTTGGCAGATTGGAAGAGACTATAGCTTTTTTGTCATTCTGAACTTGATTCAGAATCATAATTGAATTTTACATTTTAATGATCCTGAAATAAATTCAGGATGACAATAATAAATAATAATTTTATATGAAATATTTAAAGAAAAAATATTCTTGATTTACATTAATTGAGCTTATAGTCTCAATTACTATTTTTTCAATAATCATGATTTCTGTTATGATGATATTTTCTGCTGCAAGTAAAGTTTCTGCAAAAATAGATTTAAATAGATCTATGCAAGAAAATACAAAAAATATTGTAGAGTCTATTTCAAGAGATGTTCTGAAATATGGTATAACATGAGTATCAAAACAGAGTTGAGCTAGTGATTGCAATTTAGATACTGTTGATTGAAAATATAAGTCATGAGATAAATTATGTTTATGATGAGCTTCAGATTGATATGAGTATTTCCTTGCATTGGAAACCGCGAGTTGATGGATTAGGGTAGAAGATGCAAGTGTTGATTCTATGTGTTCAAGTATATCTTCAGAATGTGTATTAGTTAGGCTTGATAAGGAATTATGAGGTATAACTAGGGTTTCAAATAGTTTAGTCTATTTTAAAGATATAAAATTTTATGTATCTAGCGAAAATATAAATAAGGTTACATTTAACTTTACTATGCAACCTTCTTTCAAAAAATGAGTTAACTCTGAGTTAATATGAAATTCTGAAATAATTTTCCAAACAACATTTAGTGAAAGATTAATAGAAACTAATTAATTTACCTTATGAAATATAATAAATCTTGATATTCTGTTATAGTGTCTGTAATGATTATATGATTTTTAATGGTATTAACTGCTTGAGTTTTTAACTTAGTTTTAATTGAGTTAAAAGACACTAGATGAGAATCAAACTATTTAAAAGCATATGCAGCAGCGGAGTGAGCTTGAGAACTTGCTTTACTAAAGATAAAAGAAAAATGATATGCATATGTAGATAAAATAGACGATAGTATAAATAATCGTTCAATAGTTTTAGCGGAAAACCCTCTAGATACTTGAGAATTTAATAAAGTAAAAGATACTTATTTATCATACGATTTTGATTATACTGTAAATAACTTTAGTTGAGATATCCCTCCAGCTTGATATGATATAATACCACTTTTTGCACTGTATGATAGTGGAGAACAAAAAGTTAATGATGTAAATTTGTCGATTTTAACATGAGATAGTACAAAGCTTGCATGGAACATTATTTGAGAATCTAGAGGTATAGCATGAGTGTGAAATTTTAATGGTGAAACTATATGAGAGTGAAGATTATCAAATGGAAATTATTTTTCTCAAAAAGTGACAGAGTTTTTACGTGCTTCATCATGAAATTATTTAATCTTATTTAATATTGATTCAAGTAACAATATATCATATACTCTTGATTCAGTTAATTCTTCTGAGTACTTTACAAAACCAAGAACTCATATACTTACATCAGCACAAATCTTATCATACAGACAAAATCTAAAGATATGATTAGATAATACAGAATTTTTAAATATATTAAGATATAGTTTATATAGTAATTAAGACTAGGTGGCAGGTGATAGGTTGTAGAATAAAAAAACATATTAACAAAGTTAATATGTTTTTTTATTTTTTCTAAAAGTGAAACGTCCTGCAACCTGTCAGCTACAACCTATTATCTAGGCATACCATAGAAATCCATACCTTTTGAGTCAACCATAGATTTAGTTAAGAAGTTTTTCTTTTTTCCTTTCACAAAAAAACCTCTTTCATCAATAATACCTTGTTCCATAAGAGTTGTAGGGTTTTTATTTGAAAGTTTCTTTTTTGGAAAGTTTTGTTTATTTTCAAAGTAATGTTTTCTAGCTTTGTAACTTTGATTTTTTCTAACTTGGGGATTCTCATTTCATATATGCACAGCAAAAGCAGCTTTTTTATTTTTAGCCATTTTTCTAGCTGCGGCTTGTTTTTTTACTATTCTTGATGTAAGTCCGTGACTATTTGCCATAATTTTATTCTACTTAATTATAAATTTTTAATTTAATAAATTTTATTCAAAATTTTAAAAAAATCAAAGGTTTTTTTGGGACGAGGTTTGGCACTCTCCACTTCAGCCTTCTAATCTTTCAGATTAGCAGTCTTACGTTTCAAGTTGGCCATCCGAAAGATAACAAATAAAATCTATAAAATATTGTTCTTATTCATCACAATATTTTATGATTTTAAATTGTTCCTTTTCTCCTTTTCAAACCTCTAATCAACATTCTATTAAAAAATTTGGAACTAAAAATCTAAAGTTTTAGATTTCCAATTCCAAATTTTTTATGGAGCGGGGGACGAGGTTTGAACTCGCACACCCAAGGGTTGAAGCCTTAGTACACTCACTCTTTTATGTTACCCCCGCATAAAAACTTACTTTTTAGTAAGCAGAGCGTATTTTATAAAAAATAAGATTTAAGTCAAATTTTCTTTACAAAAAAAGTGAATTTCATATAATATTTTTTAGTATTTTAATATTTATTAACAATATGTTTTATGTTAACAAAAGCAAAAGAGTGAATAGAAAAAGCAATTAAGCATTTAGATGTAGAATTTTCTAAACTACAACTTGGAAGAGCTAATCCAGTGCTTGTAGAAGATATAAGAGTTGAACAATACGGTTCATTACAACCACTTAAAAATATGGCTTCTGTATCAAATCTAGATAGTCAAACATTAAGTATTAAACCTTGGGATAGAAGTGTGATTTGAGCTATCGGAAAAGCTATAACTGAATCATGATTATGATTAAATCCTCAAACTATGGCAGATTCTATAATGATAAAAGTTCCAAGTTTAACAGAAGAAAGAAGGGTTGAATTAACAAAAGTTGCTAAAAAGATGGCAGAAGAAGCAAAAGTTTGAGTAAGAAATGCTAGAGCAGATTCTCATAAAACTATACAAAATGCAGAAGACAATAAAGAAATATCTGAAGATGATGCAAAAGATTATGAAGAAGAATTACAAAAACTTGTAGATGAAGCAAATAAAAAAATAGAAGAACATCTAAAGAAAAAAACAGAGGATATTATGAAAGTTTAAAAGCTCTTTTTCAGGGCTTTTTTTACTTGATAAAATAATAATTATAGATACAATACAATATGCAAAGACATGCATAACATAAGAATTTTGAAATTAAACCTTCTAAGTAGAAAACAGAAGGGAAGTTTTTGTATTTAAAAATCGCACTAAAAACTTTATTTTTAACCTTAACAGTTAAATGACTAAAAAAGACGAACAAAAAAGAAATCAAAAATCTTCAAATATAGAGGAAATAAACTTGGATTCACTTGAATATTTAGATTCACAAGATGATGATGAGGATGATGATTTAGTTGAAAATTTTGATAATAGTTTTAATGATGATGAGGATGATTTCGCAATAGGAGCTTTAAAAAAAGAAAAAGGTTTAGCGAAAATGCCAAAAGATAGAAGTGAAGATAAAAGAAGAGTTTGAAAATGATTACAAAAATTTATTGACGTTGAAGTTCCTCAAAATTTTCTAGAGTGAATGCCTGAAGAGATTCAAGAGTTTATGAAAAAAGGAAAAAAAGAATGAAAAGTAACTCAAGATGAAGTAATGGCGGCTATTCCAAATGCTGAAGAGGATTTAGATTTACTTGATAGCGTTTATACTAGATTTTTGCAGTTAAATATTGACATAGTAGATAACTTAGATAAAGATAACTTATTTGAATCAGAGAAAAAATGAAAAAAATGAGATTCAGCAATTTCTCTTTCTGAAATTAGTGATGATTCTATTAGAATGTATCTAAATGAAATCTGAAGAGTAGAGCTTTTAACTGCTGATGAGGAGATAGAACTTTGAAGAAAAATAAGATCTTGAGACCAAGAATCAAGAAAAAAATTAGCTGCAGCAAACTTAAGACTTGTTGTGTCTATAGCTAAAAAATACATGGGTAGATGACTTTGATTACTTGATTTAATTCAAGAATGAAATGTTTGATTATTTAGAGCTGTAGATAAATTTGATCCTGATAAATGATTTAAATTTTCAACTTATGCGACTTGGTGGATTAGACAATGAGTAACTAGAGCAATTGCTGATCAAGCAAGAACTATAAGAGTTCCTGTTCATATGATAGAAACTATAAATAAGTTTACTCATACTTATAGAAGACTTACTCAAGAACTTACAAGAGAACCTCTAATAGAAGAACTTGCTACTGAGCTTGATATGGATATAAAAAAAGTAAGACAAATCATGAGAATATCTCAAGATATATTGTCTTTAGATGCTCCTGTATGATCTGAGGAAGATACTTCACTTTGAGACTTTATAGAAGATGATAAAAATGCATCTCCTGATGAGCAAACAAATATAAATTTACTAAAAGAAAATCTTTATGAAATGCTTGATTTTTTAACTCCAAGAGAAAGAAAAATCATTATCATGAGATTTGGGCTAGATGGATGAGATGTTCATACTCTTGAAGAAGTTGGTAAGGAGTTTTGAGTAACAAGAGAAAGAATCAGACAAATTGAAGCTAAGACTCTAGAAAAATTAAAAGAACATCCAAATGCTGATAAGATTAGATTTTTTTAATTTTATCTTAAAAATTTAATGCTGTTGTAATACTGATTATATAAAATAAGCTAAATATTTAATTTAGCTTATTTTATATGCTCAAAAGATTTTTAGCATTTGTTATACTATTTCTTTGAATTTTAAATCAAGTTTATGCTTACAGTTGAGATTTAATACCTCAATCTCAACCTTCCCTCGCATCCTGGGAGGAAGGAGTAGAACAAGAGTCCTCACCCCAGCCCTCTCCTACAGGAGAGGGAGAAGAACAGATAGTAGATTTAGTAGTTGAAGAAACAAGTAATTGATCTAATCAATCAAGTACTTGAGATACAGATAATTGAAGCTGAACTGTAGAGTTTAGTAGCTGAACTACAGATTCCTGAAGTGGAGAAGTCTATGTGTATACTTGAGTTTTAGATGATTATAGTGAGAGGTTTGCTATAGTTTTTCAAAATCCTAGTTATCTATTTGATAAAGATTTAGCGCTTGATAGTTATAATTGTGATGATTCACAAGAAGAATGTAAAGTAAATTTCAACATAGATGATTTAGAGTTATCTACATTTTCAACTAAATTTTATTGCAATATAGATTTTTGATTTATAACTTGAGAAGAAGATAAGTGTAATCCAGCTACAGTTGTTTTTTGAACTTGAACCTTTGATATAGATTTTCAGATTTATAAAGTTGAAGATGATAGTTTGATTTGGGAAAAAACTATAAAAATAATCAATGAAATCTCAGACTTAGGAGAAGACGATAAAAAATGAAGTTGAAGTATAGATTCATGAACTTGAGATATTGAAACAAGTAGTTGAGAAATAAATACTTGAAGCTGAGAAATAGAACAATCCTCATTCCAACCCTCTCCTATAGGAGAAGGGGCAGAACAATGAAGTTGAACTATTGATACTGAATTATGGAGTTGAGGGTTAGAAATATGAGATGTATTAGAAATTCCAAAACCAATTATTGAGGTTCAGAGCGGTTTAAACTATCTAACTGGAACTATTTGGCAGTGTAAAAATGAAATTTGCAAGATAAATCTAAATTGAGAATCTAGTTTCACTTGAGGTTTTATAGAATCAGACTTCGAGTGTTTATGGAGTTTTTCTTGATGAAGTTTTATTACACAAGGAACTGAAAGTAAGTGTAATCCTTGATATGTTGATTATGGTACTTGAGAGTATGAAGTAGGTTTTAAGATATATGAAAAATGAAACCTTGAAAACTTTAAAGAAGCTTTTATTGAGATACAAAACCAGACCTCATCCCTAGCTCCTCTCCTTAAAAGCGAGGGGAATAGTACATGAAGTTGAGAGATAGATAGTAGTACTTGAGAAACTGAATCTTGAAGTTTAGAGACCATAATTCCCCCCTCTGTTTGAGAAGAACAAAAAAGTGGTGGTTGATGATGAGCTTTATGAAGTAGTTATATAGAAGAAAAAGAAATTATTGTTCAATCGGGTCTAGATTACATAAATTGAACTTATAGGTGTAGTGAAGAAAGATGTAAGATAAATCTTGAGTATAATGAAAGTTCAGGTGAAACATGTTTATGGGATTTTTGATGATGAGATTATAAAGAAAAATACCTTACAACTTGTAATCCATGATTTATATACTATGCATCTGGAGAATATAAAATCAGTTTAAATATTTATAAAAATTTAAACTTTTATAAATCCAAAACAATTAAATTTAGAAATATTTATTTAGATAAACTTAAACAAAATAATAAAAAACCGCAAGCAAAAATCAATCTTCAATGAACTATCGCAAAATATAAAGAACTAAATTGAAATAAACTGATTTGTAGAGATGTAAATGAGTGTAGTGTAAACTTTACTTGAGAAGAATCTATTGATGAAAATACAAAAAACTTAACTTATTTATGGGACTTTTGAAATGGAGAGATATTTTTTTGAGTTAACCCAAAGAGTATAAAATATACTCTTTGAAAATATGAAGTAACATTAACAGTTATTGATGAATTGTGAGAAAAAGATATTTCTTACTTTTTTGTAGAAGTATACTGAGACAAAATTGTAGATATTATCATAGATGAAAATATATTTTCAAATCTAAAAATTTCTTGAGTTTTACCAAATAACAGTTGAGTAGATGATTATGAATGGTTTGAAATTGAAAATATTTGAAGTGAAGTTTTAAATCTAAAGTGAGTAATAATTGATGATATAGTTTGAAAAGGTAGTAAAGCATATAAGATAGATTATGATCTGTTTTTATATCCACATAAGAAAAAAAGATTTTATAAATCAAAGACTTGATTATCTCTAGGAAATACACTTGATGAGCTAAATATAATTTATAATGAAAAAATAGTTGATAGTTTAGCTTGGGATTTTAATGTACCAGATGATTTTATTATAACTCATGAAAATGTTTTAAGACCACTTCAAAAAGTATTTGTTGAAAGAGTAGTAGATGGTGATACTATGGATGTAATATTTGAAAATGGTAATATTGAGAGACTTAGGCTTATATGAGTTGATACTCCCGAGACTAAACATCCAAGAAAACCAGTTGAAGAGTTTTGAATAGAAGCTTATAATTTCACTAAAAAAACTCTTGAATGAAAATATGTTTTACTTGAAACTTGAATAGAGGATAGAGGTAAGTATGGTAGACTATTAGCGTATATTTATATTGATGAGACTACTTCTTTTAACGAGATGCTTATAGAAAAATGATATGCTAGAGCCTACTTAAAATATCCATTTAAATATTCTAAACTTTATGCATCTCTAGAAAAACAAGCCAAAAAAAATAAGGTTTGACTTTGGTGAAATAAAGAAGTTTTAGAGGTTATAAAAGAGTGGATAGAAGAGGATGAGGAATACATAGAAGAATTTAAAATAGAGGAACTTTATAATTTTTCAGATATATTTTTAAACTGATTAAATATAGATGAATTTAAAAGAAAATCTGGTATGATTCAGTATGATATAGCTTCTAGATTTGATGAAACAAAGAAAAATGTAAGTTTTAAAAATGATTGGTTTTCAGTTAGTAAAACAAAAGTAAAAAATACTGATGAAGTTGTTGAGCTGGAGAAAGAGTTAAAATCTTCAATCACTTATAGAGTGTCAAAGCAAAAAAAGTGATTAAAAATTACTTGAAATAGTAAAGAGTATAAAAATCTAATTATGGTCTTTGATTGAGAAAAGATTAACTTAAAGACAGATGAAAATTGAGATTTTATTTATTATACCACAGTCGTAAAATCTTGAGATTTTATATTAGAGTTTTATTGATTAGATGAAGCTGTTTGAGAGATATTTTTAAAAAACTCTAGAGCTATAAGTTTATCTCCAGAGTATGTAGAAAATATGCAGACTTATAAAATAAAATTATCTAGTAAAATAGCTAGTAAAAATCAAGATAAGCCTATAAAGTTAAACATTGTTCCAGAACTTACAAATGAAATTGCAGTTAGTAAATATAGTATACATTTGCTGTTAAATTTACTTTTAGGATTATTGGTATTATTTTTTATGTATTTGGTATTGAGAAAAAGAAGAATTTTATAGCTAGGTTTTTGTTTTAAATACAAAAATCTGTTATTATATTTAATATACTATAATAATATATTTTATGACTTTTAGATTTAGTTTAAGAAACAAAATAGCAATACCTATATTTATAATAATAGTAATAGCTATTTTAATTACAGCTTCGGTTATTACATATGTAATGGAGTTAAACCTAGAAAAAAAATATATTAATCATTTAAATACTACTACAGTACTTAAAAATAGGGAAGTTGTTATTTTTTTAGATAAAATAAAATTTAAGTTAAATTATATTTATAATTCAGATGATTATAAAGAATATTTTAAAAATTTAGAAGAATACAAAAATAATAAAAATTCTTATACTTATAAAAACTCATTAAATTATATAAAAAATAAGTACAGTAATTATTCTTGAAATGATAAAAATATAATAACAGTAAATCTAGTTAATAAAGAATGAATTATACTTTTTTCTTCCACTAAAAAAAATCAAACATTAAACTATGAAGGTAGAAACACGTTAGATATATTTAATTTTGAAATGAATAAAGAAATGACTAACTCATTTTATTATTCTGATATATTAAATAAGGTAGAGAATCCTGATAAAAAAATAATTTTAGCATCTACTCCTATAAATTATAATTGAGAGTATTTATGAGTGATTTTGTTAGAAATAGATTGGGAAAGTATTGATAACTTACTTGCTGATACATCATGATTATCTGAAACTTGAAAAACTTATATGGTTTCAAAAGATAAAGTTATTGTAAGTTGAATTAAAGCTATTCAAAATTCACAAATGAGTATTTTTTCAGATACCAGAATTATTAATGCTTGTTTAACTGAAAAAGTTAAACAAATTAACAATAAATATATAAATTATGAATGACAATATGTAATTTGAGTTGCTGAGTATGTAAGAGACATAGATTCTTGTATAGTGACAGAAGTAAGCAGATTTGAACTAACAGAAAGTATAACATCTATAATGTTTTGGTACTTTTTGTCATGATTTTTGGTTTTTATACCTTTATATTTAGCTGTAACGTTTTTTATTAAATTTGTGACAAGACCATTAGAAAAATTAGAAACAGTCGCAAATGAAGTGAAAAATGGAAATTTAGATATAGAAGTTGAATTAGAAAAAACTTGAGATGAGATAGAATTATTAACATCAGCTTTTAAAGAGATGTTATATAAGGTAAGAGAAACAGATAAAGAGATAAGAAAACAAGTACTTAAGCAAACAAGAAAGATAATTGACCACCAAACAGAAACAGAAAGATTAAATATGGAACTTGAGAAGTTTAAACAAGCAGTAGATAATGCTTCTGATTATATAACTATACTTGATTGGAATGCAAATATTATCTATGTTAATAAATCATTTCAAAAAGATCTATGATATACTTTTGATGAAATCATAAATCAAAAAGCTTGTGAGGTATGTAGAAAACCAAGTTGAGGTAAAAAAATAAATAATACTTGGAGCGAACTAAGAGAAAAGAAAGAACCAGTAGTTAGAGAATTTATATTAATAAAAAAAGATTGAAGTAAAATTGTATCAGAAGCTTATATTACTCCTATATTGAATGAAAAATGAAAAGTAATATTTTACCTATTAGTAGAACATGATATTACAAAAGAAAAAGAAGTAGAACAAATGAAAGCAGAGTTTCTATCTATTGCATCACATGAACTTAGAACCCCAATGACTGTTATAAAATGATATTCTGCGCTACTGCTTGAAGAAAGATTTTGAAAAATAAATGAAGATCAAAGAAAATATCTAGATACAATTAAAAATAATAGTTCAAATTTGATACATATAGTAAATGATATGTTAGATATATGAAAACTTGAAGCAGATAAGATGGAGATAAATTATGAAGAATTTAATTTAAAAGAGTTTATAGATGAAATGACTAATTATTTTACACCAATGTTTACTAATAAAAAGATAAAGTTAAACTGAAGTTCTGTAGCTAGTATAATTAATACTGATAAAGGTAAATTAAATCAAGTGCTTACAAATCTTGTGTGAAATGCATTTAAATTTACTCCCGAAAATTGAAAAGTAGAGATAAAAGTTGAAAAAGAGTGAGAAAAAATGAAGTTTTCTGTTAAAGATAGTGGAATCTGAATAAAAAAAGATGATATAAGTAAGTTATTTATAAAGTTTTCTCAAATTGATTCTCATCTGCAAAGAGAAGTAAGTTGAACTTGATTGTGACTTGTTATATGTAAACTTATAGTTGAAAAGCTTTGATGAACTATTTGAGTTGAAAGTGTTGAAGGTAAGGGAAGTACATTTTTCTTTTATCTACCAGTATAAATAAAAAAATTAGAGATTGAATAATCTCTAATTTTTTTTTGTTTTTTTAAGATATGATATTGTTGCTTTTTACAAATTCCATTACTTTTTTTACTATTTCACTTCATTCATAATCCGATTTTCTGATATATAGATCAGCTCATAATTCAAGAGCTTTGTCTATATCTGTTTGTTTTGATAAATTACTACAAATAATTATAGGTGTATCCATTGATGTTTGATTTTTTATAGCTTCTAATACTTCAAATCAATTCATCTGAGGCATCATGATATCAAGTAGTACTATATCTGGTTTTATTTCTACCATTTTTGTTATTCATTCTAATCAATCAGTTGCTGTATATACTTCTAATCATTCTCATTCAAAATATATTTTATATAATTCAACAAGATCAACAGTGTCTTCAATTATTAATATTGTTTCTTTTCTGATCATAATATATGTAGGTTAATAATAATATACTTAATTTATTATATAATATAAAGTTATATTTGTAAAATTTAAGTACTAAGATATATATTATATATGTCATATTACATGGATATTAAATTTTTGATGTAAAAATAAAGACAGACCCTTGCGGGTCTGCCTCTCAAATCAGGTATTCCTTAATGTATTTTCTTGCGTATTCGTTGTACCACTTGGTTTTCATCCCCATTGACATCCATGCCAGTATAAGGGCTGAAAGCAAGAGTGCAACAATTACAATTTCTAGTTTAAGTATTTCATATATTTCTGGATACCTATGTGTTAAGCTCATCAGATAAATCACGATAAACTTAACAGTTGTTTTTGTTTTCCCAACTATTCCTGCTTCGGGAGGAGAACTTCTACCCCTGATACTTTGACCAATGATATCTGGCACTGCAATTCCTATTGCAATTATCAGATAAATTGGTTCAGGTGTTGGGATCGCACTCAGAAAAAAAAGCGTTGGTAGATCAAACCATTTATCTGCTCCAGCATCAAGTCTTGCTCCTTGTGGACTTGAGAGTCCATATGCTCTTGCTACTACTCCATCAAGTACATCTGTTATTGCAAGGAACACATAAACCCATATTGAAAGATAAACAATTAAGTCACTTCCAATATATACTCCGTAAAGAAAAACTAAAATAGTCGGAGTGCCACCCCACATACGCCAGGAGCTTATGTGGTTTGGAGATAGCCAGTTTTGGTTTTTTAGGAAAAACTGCTTTACTACTTCACTTCTGGGAATTACCACGTATGAGAGGTAAAGCACAGAAGCAACTATCATTAGGCTTACGCCTACTTCAATCAAGAAGTTCATGCTTCACCTCACTAACATTTTGGTTTTTGTTTCAGGTGACTACAATATAGAGAACTTCTTTATTTTGTCAATCTTGATTTATTTTTTCAAATAACTAAACTAAATATATTATTTTTATAAATTTCTTATGAAAAACAAAATCAATCTTTTTTATATTCTAGTTTTTATTTACATAATAGAGTTTATAGTTTTAGCAATAAATCCAGTGGATAGAATTACTTGGATAGCTGAAAATACTCCTGTAGTTATTATAGTATGACTACTTATTGCAACTTATAAAAAGTTTAAATTTTCAAATTTAGCTTATATTTTTATGTTTGTGTTTATTTATCTTCATACTATTTGAGGACACTATACTTTTGCAAATGTACCTTTTTGATTTATCACAGATTTATTTTGATTTGAGAGAAATCATTTTGATAGGATAGCTCATTTTACAGTTTGATTTTATGCTTATCCTTTTGCTGAATTATTAGCTAGAGTTTATAAAATAAAATATAAGTTTATATTGTTTTTCTTTCCTTTGTTTTTTATTATATCAATAGCTTGAATCTATGAGATAATAGAATGGATCTATGCAGATCTAGCTTGAGGTCAAAGTGGTATAGCTTTTCTTTGAAGCCAAGGGGATATATGGGATGCACAAAAAGATATGCTTGCAGATTCACTTTGAGCTTTGTTTAGTATGGGAGTTTATTTTGCGGTTAGAAAAAGAGACTAAAAGTTTAACTTTTAGTATCTTTTTGATTTTGATACTTATTTAATGTATAATCAATAATTTTTATCTCATTTTGTATTTCTTTTTTTATTGAATTATCCTTTTCTTTTTTTAATTTTTGTTTTAAATTATTTTTTTTGTTATATAATTTCTTAATAAGTTTTGCAATCTTTTTATCTGACAATCATAATACATTATTAAATAATTTATCAATATTTTTGCTTTTAATATTTTCATGTTCTGTTATTTCATAAGAAATTTTACTATTAAAAATTAACTGAGAAATATCAAATAGATTTTTAAAAATACTATTTTTAAAGTGACTATCATTGATTAATGATGAAGCCATTTGATTTGTAATTAAATGCCCACGGATTAAGTTATCTATATTAATATTTGTTTTAGAATCATTTTTTCCAATATTTAATTCTAGTTTAGAAATAAGTATTAATTTTTCTTTTTCGTCTTTTATACTAGTTAGTTCGTTGACTTGAGTTATTAGGTTAATTATATCAAAAATTATTTTTAGATATTCATCTTTAATTATTGTATTTGAAGATTTGGTATATTTTATAAGATTTTTTTGTAAATCTATCAGATGTTTAACATTTTCAACTATTTTAATATTTATTGTTTTTATTCTATAAAAATTATTGTAGTATTTTTTAGCATTTAATGCTTGAGCATTTGTTATAAAATCAATTATCTCACTATATAAGTTCTTGATTCTGGAATTATATAACTTTTCAATTTCTTCTGTCTCTAAAAGTTCTATTTTTTTAATTAATTCCGATTTAGATTTTGATAGTATATCATCTAAACTTAAACCAAAAGAATTTAGGATAACATCTATAGATTTATTATATAGGTTTTTTGTTTCCTTTATCAGTGAAATCAAAGCTGTATCTGGAAAATCTAAAACAGATTTATTTAAATAAATAGGTTTATCTGTATATGTTTGAGACTGTTCAGAAAATATACTACTTACAATTTTTATTAATGTATCCATAAAAGGAACAACTATTATAATTCATATCACATTAAATAATGTATGGAATAATGCTAATTTAAGAGTATAGTTGTCACTAGCTATTCATAAAATATTTCACAATATGTCAACAAATTGTGAAATTAATGGTAAAAACACTATAAATAATAGTCATGTAGTACTCTTAAATAAAACATCAGATAATGCCAATCTTTTACCATTTATATTTGATGTTAAAGAACCAAGTATAGCAGTTATTGTTGTACCTATATTTGCTCAGATAACTAAAGCTAAAGCATTATCATAAGTTACTTGATTTAAAGCTAAAGCAGCAATTACAAGTATAATTGTAGCATGGCTTGATTGCATTAATATAGTTGCAAGTATTCATATTCAAACAAATGCTAAAACTCATATAAATCACTCAATAGCATAGTCAATTAATTGGATATTATTTTGAAATGCTTCAAATCAATCTTTCATATAATGTATTCCCAAAAATAGAAATCCAAGTCAAGCTAAGATTGATCAGATTCATTTTAAAGCCCTTGTTTTTTGAAAAGAAAAAATTATTCAAAAAACAAGCATTGGCATAGCATATAGGGAAATATTTATTTTCATTCAAAAGGCAGCAATAAGCCATGCTCATGTTGTAGTACCTATATTTGCTCAAAAAATTATTCAGATTCATTGTACCAACGTAATTAATTCAGCACTTAAAAATGAAATAGCAAGTAAAGATACTAGTGAACTAGATTGCATTATCGTAGCTGATGAAAATCAGAAAATCAAACTTTTCCATGTCTTGTCTGTGCTTTTTTGAAGTATTCTTTCTAGTGTTCATCATGTAAAAGCTTTGAATCATTGTTCTAAAAACAACATTCAAAAAAGAAATATAGATACTCAAGCAGATATTTCTTTAAATTCAGGACTTATCCAAAATCAATATACAAGGATTAGTAATATCGTTGAAAAAAATATTTTTCTTAACATTTGTTCTTTAACTATAAAAAATAAATATAATTAATTTTAACATATTTGTTTTTTATATACAAAAAAAGACTAAAAGTTAATCTTTTAGTCTTTTTTTCTTACTATTTCTCTACTTCACCTTCTTGAACATCGTCATCGGATTTTGCTTCTTCTGTTCAAGTTTGAGCTTGTTCTCCAGTTGGAGTAGCTCCTGCTTGGTGGATTTTTTGTCCTACTTTCATCATTGTGTCGTTTAGGTCTTTTGTTGGAGTTTCTAGGTCTTCTTTTGTAGAGTCAGATTTTCCTAGAGCTTCTTTTACTTTTGCAACTTTTTCTTCAACTTCTTTTTTATCATCATCACTTACTTTGTCTGCGTTATCTGCTAACATCTTTTCTGCTTGATATACTGTAGAGTCTGCCATATTTCTAGCGTCTACTGCTTCTTTTTTCTTTTTATCTTCATCTTTTTTTGCTTCTGCTTCTTTTACAAGCTTATCAACCTCAGAGTCATCCATACCAGTAGAACCTTGGATAGTGATATGTTGCTCTTTACCTGTACCTTTGTCTTTAGCTTTTACTGTAAGTACTCAGTTTGCATCTATATCAAATGTTACTTCGATTTGAGGTACTCATCTTGGAGCTGGTGCTATACCATCAAGTATAAATCTACCTAGAGATTTATTGTCAGCTGCCATTTCTCTTTCTCATTGTAATACATGTATCTCAACACTCGGTTGACTATCTACAGCAGTAGAAAAAGTTTCAGATTTGCTTGCAGGGATTGTAGTATTTCTTTCTATCATCCTTGTTGCTACTCCTCACATAGTTTCTATACTTAGACTTAGTGGAGTAACGTCAAGTAACAATACATCAGTAACATCTCAACCTATGATACCGGCTTGTACAGCAGCACCTTGTGCTACAGCTTCATCTGGATTTACTCATTCATTTGGCTTTTTACCGAAAAATGATTCAACTTTTGATTTAACTAAAGGTACTCTAGTAGATCAACCAACAAGTAATACTTGGTGTAAGTCAGAAGCTTTAAGTCAAGCATCAGCAAGTACTTTTTTACATGGTTCAATAGATCTTTCAATTAAATCAGAGATCAATTCTTCAAATTTAGCCCTAGTTATATTCATCATCAAGTTTTTTGGACCAGTAGCATCTACTGTGATATATGGTAAGTTTATATCATAGTTCGTAGTACTAGATAGTTCTTTTTTAGCTTTTTCAGCTTCATCTCTAACTCTTTGTAAAGCCATAGGATCTTTTCTCAAGTCAACAGCTTCTTGTTTTTTAAATTCATCTACTATATAATCAACTATTCTTTTATCAAAGTCATCTCAACCTAAGTGAGTATCACCATTTGTAGCAAGTACTTCAAATGTACCTTCTTCACTTAACTCTAAAACTGATATATCAAATGTACCACCTCATAGGTCATAAACTGCTATTTTTTCATTTTTACCTTTACCTGCTCAGTAAGCAAGAGCAGCAGCAGTTGGTTCATTTACTATTCTTTTTACTTCAAGTCATGCTATCTTACCTGCGTTGATTGTAGCTTGTCTTTGGTCATCATTGAAGTATGCAGGAACTGTGATAACAGCTTCAGTTACTTTTGAACCTAAAAATTTCTCAGCATCTTCTTTTATCTTCATAAGCACATGTGCTCCTATCTCTTCTGGTCTCACTTCTTTACCGTTAAATTTTATAAGAGCTTCTCAGTTTTTACCTTTTACAACTTCATATGGTACGTTTTTTATCTCATCAGCAACTTCATCGTATTTTCTACCTATAAATCTTTTAGCTGAAAATATAGTTCAAGCAGGGTTTGTAATAGCTTGTCTTTTAGCTGGTGTACCTACTATAATTGAACCTTCTTTATCTACAGCAACAATACTTGGAGTAGTTCTGTTTCACTCAGCATTTGGTATAACTTTTGCTTCTCAACCTTCCATAAAGGCAACACAAGAGTTAGTAGTACCTAAGTCGATTCAGATAATTTTTCACATAGTTAATTAAGTTACGAATTAAATACCTCACCTCGTTCCTCTCCTCTAAGGAGAGGAGGTATATGGATTTAAAATAAATAAATTTTTCCTTTTATTCCCTCTCCTTGAGGAGAGGGGCAGGGTGAGGTCTGTCATAATGACTTAGATATTATTTTATCAAAATTTTTTTTCCTGTCAAAATATTTTAGCACTTTTTTTATTTAGGTGCTAGTTTTAGATTTTTACAATGTAAAACCGGCCACCGCGTAAGCGGGGCCGGTAGCTTTCAGAGCCTATGCCACATAGGGCAGAAGGCTCTTGGAAATATTGGCTCGTTGGTCAGCAAAGATTCCTTCGCGACCACCAGAGGCGAAGCTCACCTGCGTGGTAATTTCCACACTTACTCCTTGATCTCGCGCCTTTCTATGGACGCGTACTCCAGACTTGAAGACTACTTGTGAAGACTTGCTGTCGTGCATGGTTGCACTGCGAACCAGCTCCCCCATGTTCTCCCCGATGAACTCTGACATACTTTTTCTTCTCCTTATAATGAGAATTTATTTCGCCACTTCCTACCTGCAAGGACCTTCCTCACAAGCATGGGCAGAAGTTAACTTACGTAAAATATATAAAAAGTCAAGTGTTTTTTTGAGAAAAAAATTAAAAAGTATGTTAGAATAAATAAAAATATAAATAAAAACAAAAATATGAGTGAAATACAAAATAATTTATCTTCTATAAATAGTGCTGAAATAATATCTCCTGAGTTAGCTAAAGTGACTTCAAGGTATAGTCATATTATGTTGAAATTAATTATGTGAGAGATACTTCCTTGAACAAAAATAAATCCTTGAGAGTTAGTTGATGAATTAACAAGCCTTAGAGCAGCAAATGATGACTATTATAGAAAAGCAAATTAAAATATCAGTAATTACTGATATTTTTTAATATTTTTTTGATTTTTTTTTATATATTGTTAATATAAATGCACATTTAATTATTTAAAGTAAAAAATATGAAAAAAATTCTTGGAGTTATTTTACTAACTGTACTATTAAGTTCTTGTTTTGGTGGAACTGAAAATGAAGTATTGAATGATTCTTCAAATCTTAATTCACAAACTGAAGAAACTTCAACATGAAATTCAGATGAAGTATCAGAAGAAGAAATGCCAGTTGATACTGAAGAAGAAACTACAACTAGCACTGGTGAAGTTGAAGTAACTGTAACTGGTTCAGTTGATGACAAAGCTACAGAAGAAGTTATGGAAGATTTCGAAAAAGATATAAATGAATTATTTAACATGATAGAAAACGATGGAGAATAATTTTCTTGAAAAATTAGCAGAAAAGATTGAAAAGGGAGAAGAAAATTCTCCTTTTTTGTTTATTGGTCAAAACTTGGAGTTAGTAAATAGTGATGTGCACAGTATAGCTAATAACTTATTAGCAAAATTTTGAATACCTAAAGTATATTTGTATATACTTGCTGATAATTGAGAAACAATAAAGATAGAAGAAATCAAAATATATTTAACAAAAGCAAATACAACTCCTGCTTATGATTTTCAGATTTTTTTGATAGAAAATGTTTCTAGAATGACTATTGGTGCAGCAAATAGTACTTTGAAGTTTTTAGAAGAACCAGGTAAGAAAAATATAATATTTTTAACAAATAAAGGAGAAACTTGAATACTTGATACTATATTATCAAGAGTACAAACTGTTAATTTATGATGACAAAGTTTAGATTCAAAAGATGAGTTTTTCTATAGTATGATAGATTCTCATTTACACCCTCACCCTAGCCCTCTCCCGGGGGGCGAGGGAATAGCTGCAAATACAGATTTGATTAGTTATTTTTTTAGAAATAAACCTGAAAAAGACGAGTATATAAGGTTTTTACAAACAATTGTACTTTATACAAAAGATAAAAATATTTTAAATAGTTTAGAACTTTCTGAGCTTCTTGATGACATAAATGCTGTTGCATTAAACAATGTAGCTGCAAGGGGAGTAGTTGATAAGTGGATACTTAAATTAAGGTAACTAATCCATCCTCCTACACTATGTTTCGGAGACTTCCTTTGAGAAAGGAAGATATTAATGAAGTTTCTATTGTATCTCCCTTTTTCAAAGGGAGTACCACGAAGTGGGGAGGGATTATATTATAATTTAAATTATGAAAAAAAGTGCTTTTACTTTAGTTGAGTTGATAGTTTGAATAACTATATCTATGATCTTGATGACAGGTATAGGTGTTTTTGTTTGAGGATGAATTTCTAATCTGACTCAGCAAGAAAAGCTGCTTGATAACAATGAAGCTTTTTGAAATTTTAGCTATGAACTTCAAAATACTTTTTCAAGAATAGATACTTCTATTGATCCTTTAGATACTACTTCATGAAAGATTTTAAAAACATATAAAGAGTTTGATAAATGATGATTTGCATATATTTGAACAGAAACTCTTTCTTGAGCATATTGTGCTAGTGATTCAGAGCAAACTAATACTAAACATATTTTTATAAAAAATTTTATTCCTTTTGAAGAAAAAGATGAGAATATTTTTACTGATTATAGTAAAGTATTAACAGGTAGTATTTGATCATATACTTCATATCAAAAAGAGCATGTTATAAAAGATAGTAGTGGAAATATAGTTGTATGAAAATGAGTTTTTTGAGACAAGTTTATTGAGTGATGAAACTGAATAGACATTTATTTAAATAGTCCTACAGGATTAGCTAGTGATGGATGAGATTTACTTTTTATAAGTGATACATTAAACCATAGAGTTTTAGCTTATGATACTAATTCTAAAAAGATTTATAAAATTCTTGATGAAAAAGATGGGTTAGATGAACCTACGTGATTATATTATGATAATACTGAAAAAGCTTTATATATAGCAAATAGTGCAAAAGGGGAGGTGTTGAAATATAGTTCAAAAGTTGAATCCACTAATCCACCTTTAACTTTAAGTTTTTCTTGAGTTACAGCTAGTATTACTAATTTTAAAGTAGAGTTTTTTAATAGTTCTGGAAATCCAAATTTAAGTTGACCAAATTCAGTTTGAGACATTTCATTTATATGATTAAGTAAAAATACAGATTTTTTAACCTGAAGTACAAATAGTTTGAGTTATTATTTTAGTAATTATTGAACTTTTGAAAGTACTATAAATCCTGGACCAAGTATTTCTTGATGTACGTCTATTCCTGATAAATATTATTTAGAATGATTTACTCCTAAATTAAAGAGAGCTAATTGTACTGATACTAATACTTGAACTATAGACAAATATAATTGAGATATAACACAGAGCTTAAATTTAGGAACTACATATAATATAAATATTTCAAATATATCTCCTTTATTGTCTTGAACTTGAACATATTACACAAAACTATCTTTATATGATTGAAATATACTAAAATATGAAAAATATTTTCCATACTTTGTTCAATGAGATAATGATTTATTAACTATAGATGATAATACCTTAGAAATAATTACATCAAATCTTAACTATCCAACAGGTATATGGTGACCATCAAATTATAATGAGTTTTTAGATGATAGTTATAATAATTTAAGTTTTGATTCTGATAATGACTATAAACTAGAGACGCCAATTTTTAACCTAGATATTGATTATAGTGATAAGTTATTAAATCTTGATTTGAAGTATTATAAACAATTCAATTGTTATAATTTAGATGATAAAGTTGAAAGAAGTTTTATGTTAAAAAAAAGTTTTAGATAAAAAGAGTTAATTATAATTAACTCTTTTTAAAATTATATACTTTTCCTCCTTACTTTTGTGACCAAAAGTAACAAAAGTCTTTAAGGGGAACAGACTCAGCTGTGAGTTGATTTTAGTATGTACTGCCAAGCGATGGCTTCGACTTTCCCCTTAAAAATCCTAGTGATACATTCTGAGAAGTATTAATTTGCACATTTTTATGTATTTATTTTACTTTCTATAAACTCAACTATTTTTCTCTTAAATACTTCTTTATCAAACTGCTCTGCATGTTTTCTGATTGCTTTTGAGTCAAAACTTATTGTTTCAAATTGTTTTATTGCTTTATTTAAACTATTTGAAGTTTGATTTTCAAAAAATATTCAGGTTTTTCAGTCTATTATTGTTTCTAGTGCTCATCATTTGCCATATGCTATAACCGGAGTTCCTGTTGCTTGAGCAGCAATTGGCACAAGTCAGAAATCTTCTTCTGGTGGAAATAAAAAAGCTTTAGCTTTTGAGTGAAGTTTATTAATCACTTTTAAATCTGAAGTTAGTATCCATTCTATATTATGATTTGATTTAGTTTTTAATTCTTTATAAAGTTTATTATCGGTATTTGTTGCTATTTTAATTTTTCTTCAATTTTTATTAAAAGCTTCAACAATTAAATCAAACTTTTTATATGGAATACATCTTCCATTATAAAAATAGTAATCTTCTTTTTGTTCTTCAAAAGGTATATTTTTTATATCTAAACAAGGATATATAACTTCACTTACTCTTTTATAATATTTTTCTATTCTTTTTGATGTATTTTTTGAGTTAGCTATGAAATAATCAGGTCTTTTGCTAGCAACAAAATCCCATTGTCTAAGGCGATGAACTAGCTTTGGCATAAGCCATTTTGCAATAGGATTAAGAACTCCAAACTCCATCATATTTATGTATTCATGGTAGTGAGACCAAAAATATCTGGTAGGAGTATGACAATAGCATATGTGAAGTGTATCAGGTTTTGTGATAACTCATTTTGATTCAGCACTTGAGCTTGAGATAACTATATCATATTCACTTAAATCAAAGCTTTCAAAAGCAAGTGGACGTAAAGTCAAAGCAAGTTTATGAGATTTATTTAGTAGAGGGATATTTTGTATAAAACTTGTAGTTATTTTCCTTCACTCAAAAACAGGATTTTTATCTTGAAAAAATACTGAGGTAAATATATCAGCATGAGGAAAAATCTCTAGTAATTGCTCTAAAACTATTTCGGCTCATCACCAGTCTTTTATCCAGTCGCAAACTATTGCTATACGTTTTGTTTCTAAATTTTGCATTTTTAAGTTATTTTTGTAGTATGTTTGAAAAGTCTTTACAAAGACATAATTAACAAAACTTTTAATCCTTCGAAAAACTTGACCAATTAAAATTGGGACTCGGACAGTTTCTCACTCTTAAAAGTTTTTTAATTATACCTTTTTATATAATAATACAATCATAATTTATTTATGCAAATTTTTTGAGTAGAGATACATAAACTGAAGTACAAAGAATTTTTTAGAGAGATAACTAAACTTGAAAAACAAGTAATAGTTTTTACCCCAAATCCAGAGATACTCCTAAAAACAAGAACAGATAAAGAGTTTAAATGACTTTTAGAAAAAGCTAACTACCTTACAAGTGATGGAATAGGGCTTTATCTAGCATATCAGATACTTAATAACAATTTTTGAAGGTTTCTAAACACTATACTTTTACCTTATTTTCTTTTTAATTTATTTTTCAGAAGAAGCTACCTATATAAAAAATATGGAGAAAGGATTTGTGGTAGTGATTTAACAAGAGATTTAATTGATTTTGCATGTATAAGTTGAACTAAAATAGTTATCTTAGATTTATATAATCCTACAGATACAAAAAAAGTAGAGTCTCAAAAAGTATTTTCAGATAGACTAAAAGTTAAGTTTCCAAAACTTGATTTTGATTACTATGTTTTTAATCCAGAGAAAAAAGACAAGATTATAGAGACTATAAAACAAAGTGATGCAAAAATACTTTTTTCTACTCTTGGTATGAAGGCTCAAGAGCAGTCAGTAGTAGAAATTATGGAAAGATGTGAAAATATAAAACTATGACTTGGAGTTTGATCAAGTTTTGATTATTTTATCTGATTTCAAAAAAGAGCACCAAAATTTTGGAGGATTTTGTGATTAGAATGGCTTTATAGGTTACTTACTTGACCTAGAAAATTAACTAGATTTAAAAGGCTTTGGAATGCTATTTTTATATTTATCTTTACAGTTATAAAAAATAAAAAATAATTTTTTTGTTTGACAAATCAAAATAACTAGTATTATAAAAATACATTAAGTTAATATTTTTTGAAAAAGTTTATGAAAAACTTGCACCAAAATACATTTTTCTTTTTTTTCTTTAATCTTTCGAATCTCGAGAGTTAGTTTTTGGTGTATAAAAATATAGCAATAACAAATCTTTCGGGAAACCGGAAGATTTTTTTAATTTTTAATTTTTTTAATTATGGAAACAGGATTATCAAATATGGAAATGGTATTAGACCCTAAACTTTTAAATTGATTAAAACCATACCAGTCAATAATTGATGTTGTTAATGAAACCAGAACTGTATTTGAAAAATTAACAGATCATAGAGTTTTTTATGGTACACCAAATTTATTAGAAAAACTTTTAACAGATGGTTATGAAATTTCAGGTCCTCCTTATTGGGCACTTAAAAAATGAAAAATTGAACATCAAGAAAAATTTTCATTAAATTTATCTACATCTACAGAAAGATATAATCAATTTAAAGTTTACTTTATTGAAAGGGAGTGAGTAATATTTCTATTAAATAAAAAACAATTGCAAGAAGTATCAGATATTAAACACCCTAATCTAAGTGCTATAGTAAAAGAAATTTGTAGGTTATAAAAAATTTTTCTTTACAAATCACCATAAAAATTTAAACTAAACAAGAATATTTTTTAACTAGTAAAAACATGAATCAAGTTGTAAAAGATAAAATGGCTAGAGAAATAATGGTAGTTAGTTGTGATAAATTATTTGCTGGTGTAACAAGAGAAACAAAATTTTATAACAATGATGAAGCAAATATTGAAAAAAATATACTTGATAATTATGAGTATATGATTAGATGAAAAGCAGAGGAAAATAGAGATTTTAAACAGCCAATAACTTATGCTATAATTGCTGATGATCAGAACAGAATTTTTGTTTATAAAAGATGATGATCATCTAGTACTGCTTGAGAATCAAGACTTCACTCAAAAATATCTTTTGGTATTTGATGACATCTTGAAAGAGAAGATGAAGAAATGGAAAATCCTATAAGAGATAGTTTAGTTAGAGAAATAGAAGAAGAAATAAATTTAAAAGATGAAGATATAGCTTCAATTAAACCAATATGATATATAAATGATGATTCAAATGATGTTTGAAAAGTTCACATAGGTATATCATATCTAGTTAAAGTTCATAATTCAAATGTTGCATTACTTGATTGAGAATTAGATAATGGTGAATTCGTAAGTATAGAGGATTTAGATAATATGATTGCTTCTTGAGATTATGATGTAGAGAGCTGGTCAAATATACTTTATGAACCGTTAAAGAAGTTATTAAAGTAATTTTTGTTATTTTTTAAATTATTGTAGTCTTTAATTTTAAATATTTTGAAAGGACAAATAAAGGAAATGCTTGAGTTAGAGTATAAATTAGCTTCAAAGAATATAAATTATAGGAGATTAGTATATCTTTGAGTAGCTAAATCAATTGAAATTATATTAACAAAACTTGATTATGAAAACTTTAAAGTAGAACTTGTTGATATTTGGCATTTTTTGATGAGTTATTTACTTACTCAAAATACTATTGATGAGTGTATAACTTTTATCTATCAAAACATGGATGTAACTCCAGTTAAAGAAAAACTACCAAATGAGTTAACTGCTGAAAATAACTTAAAAATAGATGATATACTTTTACCATATGAAGAACTTATGGCATATGCACTTCTAAAAACAGATAGTGAAGAATATCAAAAAGAGTTTGTAAAAAGATTTTTTGTCTGTTTAAATTCAGCAAGTATGAGTTTTACTGACTTATATACTCTATATATCTGAAAAAATGTATTAAATAAATTTAGACAAGATCATTGATATAAAGATGGTACTTACAAAAAGATCTGGGCAAACTGACAAGAAGACAATGTATCTATGCAATACATACTTAAACAAAATCCAGATTTTGGTTTTGATGAGTTATATGCAGAGTTAGAAAAAGAATATCAAAAATAAAAATCATCTCAAAAATTTAATGTCCTTGTAAGGTGTAAGAGTTAATATTAAAATATTTTAATATTAACTCTTTTTTTTATGATAAGTTTAGTAAACTCTATAAGTGTAAATTGACTTGCTTCAACAGTGATAAACATAGAAGTAGATATAAATCAAGGTCTTCCTGCTTTTACTATCGTATGACTACCAGACCAATGAGTGCAAGAAAGCAAGGAAAGGCTTCGTTCAGCTATGAAATCATCAGGTGCAAAACTACCAGTAACTAGGATCACAGTAAATCTAGCGCCAGCAGATATAAAAAAATCATGACCGAGTTTTGATTTACCAATTGCTGTTGGTATACTCTTAAATGAATGATATGTAGAGCATAGTGAACTAGTAGAAACTTCTATATTTTTATGAGAACTATCTCTTGATGGGAGTTTGAGAAAAGTTTCATGAGTATTACCAAGTGTTATATGAGCTAAAGAGAGATGATTCAAGAGAATATTTATACCAAAAGACAATTCACTTGAAGCATCAATCATACCTGATATAGATGTAATAGCGATAGAAAGTTTAAAAGAGTTAATTGATATATTAAATAAAGATAAAGAGTTAACAGCTCAAGAAAAATATGATTTCAAATCTTCACTAGCTTGAGAGGAAATTGAACATATAAAACATGATTTTAAGTACATAGTAGGTCAAGAACATGCAAAAAGAGCACTTGAGATAGCAGCAGCTTGAGGGCACAATATCATCATGTCAGGTCCTCCAGGTTCAGGAAAAACTATGCTTGCTAAAACTTATTCTACTATACTACCTGATTTGACTTTGGAAGAAGCTATAGAGATTTCTAAAATATATTCTATATCTGGACTTCTAGATAACTCAAATCCTATAGTAAGAAAAAGACCTTTTAGAACTGTTCATCATACTGCAAGTGGTATAAGTATAATAGGGTGATGAAGAAATGCTAAGCCAGGCGAGATAAGTCTTGCCCACAAAGGAATACTATTTTTAGATGAGATACTTGAGTTTAATAAATCAGTTTTGGAAGTACTTAGACAACCAATTGAAGATTGATATATTACAGTTACTAGAGTAAATGCAACTTACGAATACCCAGCAAAGTTTAGTTTAGTATGAGCTATGAATCCTTGTCCTTGCGGGTATCTGAGTGATCCAGATAGAGATTGTAGTTGTTCACCACTTCAAGTAAAAAGCTATAGTTCTAGATTATCTTGACCGCTTATAGATAGAGTTGATTTGTTTATAGAGGTACCAAAAGTAAAGACTTCAAAACTTGAGGTAAGTGATGATTATTGAGATAAAGAAGATTCAGCTACCATAAAAAAAAGAGTTGAGGCAGCAAGAAATAAACAAATTGCTAGATTTAAAAATAACAAGATAACTTACAATTCGGAGATGTGAACAAAAGAGATAAATGAGTTTTGTAAGCTAAATGAGACGTGCCAAAATATTTTAAAACAAGCTGTTGCAAACTTAAAATTATCAGCTAGATCTTATTATAGACTTTTAAAACTTTCAAGAACTATAGCTGATTTAGAGGGAAGTGAACATATAGATTCTCATCACATACTAGAAGCTATAAGTTATAGAAAGGTGGATAGTTAATGATTTTAAAATAAAAAAATAGCATTTTTTGCTATTTTTTTTATACTATAGTCCACTTGTCATTCTGTCCCGACGTCGGGATCAGAATAATTATTGTAAAATATTTTATTAATTATTTTCAATGTTAATTTCCATATTTGCATCAATTGGTTCACAAAACTTGTGAGATGAGTTAATTTTAAAAAATGAAGTAAATATTTTAAGAGAAAGATATAATACCTCACCCAAGCCCTCTCCTCAAGGAGAGGGAGTAGCTACAAAAGATATAAAATTTGTAGTATTTTCTTATGATCCAAAAAATCCATTTTATAAATCAAGTGATATAGTATACAAAGAGTATTTTCCAATCTGATCAAAAAACCCAAAAAATATTTTTAGAAATATAAAAAACTTTTTTAGCTTTTTGGGAGTGGTAATTAAAAGTGATTTAATAGTTATTTGATGAGGTTGAATTATATATGACAAAGAAAAACAAACTACAAAATCACCACTTGATGCTTGGGTTTTTAGAACTAATATTTTTAGATTATTTTTTAAAAAGTTTAGTTTCTTCTGAGTTTGAATTAGTATAGATGAGAAAAATACTGATAGCCAAGCAAAAGTTAAAAAAATATTTAAAAAAGCAAAAAGTATAGAGGTCAGGGATGATTATTCTCATAATTTACTTAAAAAACTTTGAATAAAATCAAAAGTAATACTTGATCCAGTTTTTAGTGATAAAAATCCCCCTATCTCAGTCTTTCCCCCAGAGGGAGAAAGAAGTAGCCACAAAGATAGAAGTCTAATTAACAGAAAGCTTTGTTTGAAAAAACTTGATTCTAGAGATTTTACACTTAATGATTTGAAGAGAATTGATTTTGCAGATAAAAAAGTGTGACTTGCTTTTAGGAGATGATATATCTCAAAAACAGATAATCCTCAGATGGAGGTGCTTATTATAAAAGAGATAATCGAATACATACAAAACTCAGGGTGAAAAGTCATTTTATTACCTCATAGTTTTCATAAAGATGATATACTAGCAAATGATTATGAGTGGATGAAACTTATTTTAGAAAAAGTGAAATGAGTAGAGATAACAAACAGTATGGAAGAGACCTATGAAACATATAAAAACAAAAAGATAGATTTATGTTTAGCTGAAAGACTTCACTCTATCATACTTTCAAATGTTTACGAAATACCATTTGTGGCGATAAGTTATGGGAAGAAGACAAATGAAGTGCTTAGAGATTTTTAAGCTATAATACTTTTATCTTATTGTCAATTCAAATCCAACTAAATCTTTTGACACTTGTGCACAAAAAAAGATAATACAAGTATTATTTTTTTTATTTTAAATTTATGGCTAAACAAAAACAAGCTTTTACATTAGTAGAACTAATAGTAGTTATCACTATTCTAGCTATCCTTGCTACAATAACTTTTATATCACTATCTTGATACTCTCAATCAGCTAGAAATAGTACAAGAGCAGCAGATATAAAAACTATAGAAAAAGCCTTACAATTATATGGAACTAGAAATAATATATATCCAGAAGCAGAAAACGCTCAGATAGTATCATATAGTTGAGAAACTGTATATTTACAATGATTATTCTGAGATGCACCATATAAAGAAGTATGAAATTTAAGTAATATACCAGTAGATCCATTAACAAAAAAACAATATATATATTCTACAACTACTAATTATTCTCAGTATGAAATATTAGCAATATATGAATGATATGTAGTAAATAATACTATACTAAATCAAACTTATGCAGCAGAAGCATATGTGCCAAAAGTAACTGGAACATATAATAAGATTTTAATAAAAACAGACAACTACTATATCCCACTTCCAAGTATAATAAATGCAGAAGTAACAAGTGCTACATGAATAATATTAGATGAAAATAATATAAAATCACAAATAGTAACAAACTGAACTAACTTACCACAAATCTGATCAAGCATAACACAATCACTAGCAAACTTAACAATAAACTTCAAACCATATTACTGATCAATCACATCAACTTCAACAGATGAGCAAAAGATAGAACTAGCACAAAAGATCCAAGAAGCTTACAGTTGATCAGACTTACAAACACAAGCTATATACTCAAACATACTAAGTAAATCTTGAAACTCAGAACTAGTAAGTATTATAGAAAGTGTAGTAATATGAAACTGAGCTAATAATACAGTAACTCAAACTACTACAACATATAGTTGTACTGGAACTCTACCTAGTCAAAATGTAGCAACATATAATATTACATGATTAACAGCTGATACTGCTTGGCAAAATACTACTTTATGAGATGATTGTTATTATGAATGTACTGACTGATATACCGGTACAAACTGTGAAATAGCTCCAGCTCTAATAACAAGCACAGACTGTACTAATGCTTGATGGATATGGGTAAATGAAACACTTGATAATCAATGAAATGGTTTTTGTATATCACCAAGAATAGAATCAAATGCAGATATAAACTGAATAGCATGGCAAGATGTATGAACTTATTACTCTTGGAATAATATAAGCTACTCAACAACAGAATGATATGCTGATAATCTGTATTGAGTAACTGCATATTTATCAAATTATACTTGTGATGCTCTATGAACAGCAGAAAATGATTATGATATAAATGATTGAAATTGAGATACTATATATAATAGGATGAAATGGATAGCTTCTTTTTCAAATGCTAATAATAATGAAATAGCACTTAGTGATATAGACTGGATAAATATAACTACAAATAATACTTCATTTGCAATACCAGCAATATATATAGCAGACTGTATTGATTGAACAAAAGACTTAACAACAAATATGACTCTATGAGCAGAAACAATAACATGGTCTGATTATACAAGTACATTAGATACTACTACAACAAGAGATAATAGAAATAAATATTTACTAGCTTGGACAAATAAAATATGATCACACCTACCAAGTGCTTATAGTGATATATTATATCAAATATGAGACAATTTAACATGAACATCTAGATGAGAATACCAAGTAGCATGTGATGCGTGATTATTTTGAGTATATTCATCTATAAATCAAAGTTCAACAAATGATAGAGAAGCACAAGAATTGATATGGCTTTCAGCCCTAGGTGCTACTGATGGTGCTAATTGGGGTCGTAATGCCCGTATAGTAGGTAGTAGTGGTTGTGGATTACAGATGAGCAATAGTACAGGTAATCGTCTTGCCACTAGATCTGCTAGGTTTGTTGTTCGTCCCTAGAGTAAATTAACTGACACCCCAAGAGTGATAGCGATTGGCTTGATGGAAGTTAAGCATAGCTATCTAGATATCTAGTTATCCTGAGCTGTTGTCATTCTGAATAATCTAAAATATAATCCCGAGTATTCCCGAGTTATCGGGGCACGGTAGGGATTATATTTTTTTAATCAAAAACACTAGATGCTCCTGAGGTTTAGAAATTCCTTATGCTTTTATAATAGCATCTAAAAAGTTCAGTAAAAATAAGGAAGTTAAAAAGAAGGTGGGAAAAATTAATTTAAAAAATTAATTTTACAAAAATTAATTACTTATTAAACTTACAATTGTTTTTAATTTATATATGATAAAACAATGATACAACTTTCAAAATTTCCATTTTCTACACAAAAATCTGCACCAAAATGAAGTGACAACAGATCAACTTCACTTTTATTACAGGCTTGATTTATTAGACAAGAGATGGCTTGAGTGTATAAATACTTACCACTTGGATTAAGAGTATTAAAAAAGATAGAACAAATTGTAAGAGAAGAAATGGATAATGCTTGAGCTTACGAAATCCTTATGTCTGCTCTTGGTTCAAAAGAAAATTGGGATACTACAGGTAGATGGGATAAAGTAGATGTGCTTTTTAAGTTACCAGCTAGCTGAAATAAAGAATATGCTGTTAATCCAACTCACGAAGAATCAGTTACACCTCTGGTTTGAGAATTTATACAGTCTTATAAAGATTTAGATTTTTGAGTATATCAAATACAAACTAAGTTTAGAAACGAAGCTAGAGCAAAATCTTGACTATTAAGATGAAGAGAATTTTTGATGAAAGATCTTTATAGTTTTCATAAAAGTGAAGCATGATTAGACGAGTATTACGATATGATGAAGGAGGTTTATATGAAGGTATTTAATAGACTTTGAATTTGAAAGGATACATATATAACTTTGGCTTCAGGTTGAGATTTTACTGATAAGTATAGTCATGAATTTCAAACTTTATTATCTATATGAGAAGATGATATATATATATGTGATGAGTGTAATACTTCTCATAATAAAGAAATAATTGAGTGAGCTTTTAAGTGTACTAATTGTGGTTCTAGTAAGCATAGAGTTGAAAAAGCTTCTGAAGTTTGAAATATTTTTCCACTTATGACAAAGTTTTCAGATGCTTTTGGTTTAAAATATACTGATGAAGATGGAAAAGAAAAACCAGTTTTGATGTGATGTTACGGTATCTGAGTTTCTAGACTTATGTGAGTAATAGCAGAATATTGTATGGATGAGACTTGAATAGCTTGGCCAGAAAATATAGCTCCAGCAAGTCATTATATAGTAGTTATGTGAGAAGAAAATTTAGAAAAAGCAAAGTCCCTTGCAACTAAATTAGAAAAAGAGGGAAATGATGTTATAATAGATGATAGGATGTGAAGAAAAGTTTGATTTGGGCAAAAGATGTGAGATGCTGAACTATTTGGTATACCAAATATAATAGTTCTATCACCAAAGACACTTGAAAAATGATGATATGAAATAATTAAAAGATGAGAAAAAGAAGGGAAAATAATAAATATATAAAAAAATAGATACTTAATTTTAAGTATCTATTTTTTCTTGTGATTTTCCATAATCCTTTCAAAAACTATTTTTTGGATTTCTCTTCAGTTTTTAAATTCTTTCATGATTTTGTGTAATAACTCTTTATTTATTTTAAGTAAGACTACAGAGCTTTTTGCTTTTATGCTAGCAGTTCTAGGTTCATCGGTGATTAAAGCTATTTCTCAGAAAATATTTCACTCTGTTAGCTCTTTTACTTCTTTTCAATCTATTTCTACTATTGCGTTTCAATCTTGGATTATATAAGCAGAATCATCAGAATTTTCTCATTGTCTAATTATATATTCTCAAGAATTAATTTCTAATCTTCTAGAATTATCAACTATTAAATTTATGAAATCGCTATCTATTCATTCAAATAGATAAATATCTTTAAGTTTTATACTCATAATTTTGTATTATAAATTATTATATAATAAATTTTACCACATATTTTTTAATAATTCAATATTATTATATTTTACTTTTTATTTCATTAAATTATACTACTAATAATTATTTTTTAAAAAAATATATTTATATGAAATTTACATATACAAAAAAAGTTGATTCTACATTTGAAATGACTCTTGATGAATTAAAATTTAATTTAGCTGATAGATGATTTTGAGTTGTATCAGAAGTCGATGTTTCAGAAAAAATAGTTACAAAAGTAACTTCAGATTTTGGACCATATAGGATATTATGAGTTTGCAATCCTGAGTTTGCATATAAATATCTTCGTAAAAATTTAGAGAACTGAGTATTTTTACCATGTACCATTTGTGTTTATGAAGATGATTGATCTGTATATGTGAGTGTTTGAAAAGTAGATCCTATTATTTCTACTTTTATAAAAGATGAATCACTTGAAAGATTGAGTAAAGAAATAACTAAAACTTTAATAGAAGCAGTAGATGAAATAAAATAAAAAAATCTCTAGATTAATTCTAGAGATTTTTTTATTTTGAGTTTTTCTTAAGCTCTTCAGCTTTTTTCATTCTTGCGTAGAATTTATCCACAGCACCAGTTTTAACAATTCTTTGTTCACCAGTGTAAAATGGATGACATTTTGAACAGATTTCAACTCTTATATCTCAAGGAATTGTAGAGTTTACTTCAAATTTTTGTCCACAAGAACATTCTATTGTTACTTTTCTTGTTTCTGGATGTATTCAAGTTTTCATAAAACTATTTTTTTAATTTGCCCGCCAAGTACGGAGCAAAAATATAAATATTTGGAATGGTGCCCAGAGAGAGACTCGAACTCTCACATCTTGCGATACCGGCTTCTAAGACCGGGGTGTCTACCAATTCCACCATCTGGGCTTTTATAATTAAAAATTACGAATTATCAATTACGAATAAAAGTGTAAAAAGTATATTCGTAATTCGTAATTGTAAATTGTATAATTTATTTAATGGTGGGCAGAGAGGGATTTGAACCCCCGAAGTCGTAGACAAGGGATTTACAGTCCCCCCCATTTGACCGCTCTGGAATCTGCCCGGAAACAATCTTTTAATTAAAAATTACGAATTACGAATCTTGAAATTTACTACTTATTCGTAATTCGTAATTTTTAATTTGTAATTGTAATAATGGAGCCATCAATCGGATTTGAACCGATGACCGTTCGCTTACAAGGCGAATGCTCTACCAGCTGAGCTATGATGGCGAAACTCATTGCGTGAGGTATATTATGAAAAAAGTTAATCAAGTCAAACTTTTTTTTGAAAAAAATGATAAAAATTATTTTTTTGTGGTTTCGTATTTTTTGACTTATGCTTTATATGCATTATCATAAGAAAAATCAACTAATAAAAATTTATGAAATATAAGGAAAAAATAAAACATTTTCTAGATAAAAAATCTGATAAGCAAAAAATAATTATTATCTATGGTCCAACAGCTGCAGGGAAAACTGCTATGAGTATAGATATAGCAAAAGAGCTTAATACTGAGATAATCTCTACAGATAGCCGTCAAATTTTTAAGTATATGGATGTTTGAACTGCTAAAATTAAAAAAGAAGAGATGCAGGGAGTAAAACATCATATGATTGATATAGTTGAGCCAGATTATACTTTTAGTGTATGAGAATACAAAGCAGAAGCAGAAAAAATTATAAATAAGTTACATGAGTCTTGAAAAATCCCAGTATTAGTATGATGAACAGGTTTATACATAGATAGTTTGATTTATGATTTTGATATACCAAAAGTTCCAGCTGATTTAGGGTTGAGATGAGAACTTGAGATAGAAGCTAAAGAGATGTGAAATGAGCACTTATATAATAAACTTGTAGAATTAGATCCAGAGTATGCAAAGGAACTTCATCCAAATAATGTTCAATATGTCATAAGAGCTTTGGAAGTAAAGATGTTGACTTGAAAATCAAAAGCAGATTTTAGAAAGAAAAAAGTATTAAAATATGAGACTTTGTTTTTAACTCCATATGTTGATGATAATAGGCAAGAATTATATAATAGAATAAATATGAGAGTAGATATGATGTTTGAGCAGTGATTACTTCAAGAGTTTAAGAAACTAATTGATATGTGATACTCTAAAGAAACTTTTGCTATGAAGTCTATATGATATGAGGAATTGTTTGACTATATAGAGGGAAAAACTAGTCTAGAAGAAACAAAGGAACTCATTAAGAAAAACACAAGAAATTATGCTAAAAGACAATTAACTTGGTTTAGGAGATATGATAATTAAAAGTCTAATAAAATATTTTCATATAAAGTCAAGTCAATTATTTAGAAATAATATTTAAAGTATGATATTATAAAAGTAGATATTATCTCTAAATAATAAAACACGTGAACTTATCAAATTTTATAAAGAAAAATAACTGAACTAATCAAAGAAACACTTCTTCAAAAAAAGTAGAGGATTTGTTTAGTGTATCTTCAATAGAAAAAAATGGATCAAAAAATCATACAGACTCAGACTTACATATATGAGCTTTTTGAGATAAACAAGATGATAGTCAAATTATTTCAATAGTAAACGATATATTTTTAAATGCATTTAAATTTGGGGCTTCAGATATACATATAGAACCAAGAGAAAAACAAGTTCAGGTTAGATTTAGAGTAGATGGTAATTTTGTTAAGTATAAAAATCTAGAAATAAAATACAGAGATTCACTTATTGCGAGGATTAAAATTATGTCATATTTAAGAATAGATGAACATAGATTACCTCAAGATTGAAAGATAAACTACAAGCTTTTTGGTTGAAAAACAGTTGATATGAGAGTTTCAGTTATACCTATAATTTATTGAGAAAAAGTTGTTATAAGGATACTTAAAAAAGAAGAAATAGCTCCAGAACTAAGAGAACTTTGAATCTTGCCTTACAATATGGTTAAAGTTCAAAAACACTTAAAAGATCCATTTGGTATGATACTTGCTGTTTGACCTACTTGATCTTGAAAATCTACCACTCTATTTTGACTACTTTCACAATTTAATGCTGAAGATAAAAATATTTCTACCCTTGAAGATCCAGTTGAGTATAGAATACCATGAGTAAATCATACTCAGATAAATCCAGGTATAGATTTTAATTTTGCTAAATGACTCAGATCACTTTTAAGACAAGATCCCGACATCATAATGGTATGAGAAATCAGAGATGAGGAAACAGCTAAACTTGCAGTTGAAGCTTCAATCACAGGTCATATAGTTTTTTCTACTTTGCATACAAACTCAGCAGTTCATACTATTCAAAGACTTGTAAACTTATGAATTGATCCTCTTTTGATAAGTTCATCATTAAGACTAATAGTATCTCAAAGACTTGCAAGAAAACTATGTGTGCATTGTAAAAAGAATTATACACCAAGTGAAAAAATAAAAAATTATATAGTATGAAAAGTAGGAAGATATATAAAAGATAATTCAGATTTGAAATTATTTAAAGCACATGAATGAGGTTGTGAAAAATGTAATCATACTTGATACAAATGAAGAATTTGATTATATGAAGTACTTGAAATGAGTGATAAACTAGAAGAGTTGATGCTTAAAAAATCTAGTAGAACTCAACTTGAAATACAAGCAGTTTGAGATGGGATGGTTCCTATAAAAGAAGATGCATTACTTAAAGTCGTACTTGGAGAAACTTCCATAGAAGAAGTACTAGCAGTTTTAGGAACTTAGAAAAGATATAGATAAACTAAATATAAGAAATGTCTAGAAAAAATAAAAAAAATTGTCTTAAATAATTTGATGAATATAATACAATATGATAAAATTATTTAAGTACTAAACTTTTATGAATACACTACTAGAAAAACTTTTTGAAATACATGAACTTTCTTTGAAAGATAGATTTGAAATAAGACAAATCTTTAATCTTTTGCCAGAGGATAAAAAGAGAAAAGTTTTAAATGATTTTGCTAACTTGGTTTTTAAAATCAAAAGTATTCAGGAAGATATGAGAGCTGAACAGGAAATACTTATTTGAGATGCAGTATCTAATATAAGAGATTCTATTGAATTAGCTAAAAGACAAACATTAAAGTAAAGGGGAGAAATGCTTTAATAAAATAAAAACAAAAACAGATGTGAAACATTTATAATTTAAATTGATCGCCATATAGTGAAGTACTTGGAGCTTCTCATGAAGAACAATTCATGAATAAACATACTCCTGAAAGCTTTAATGATAAAATGGAAAGATTAAGAGCACAAGTTGATCCAAGGTTTTTGGAGCAGTTTGATAATTATGCAAACCAAGTATCTTCTCTGCTTTCTGAAAATGTAACTGTAGCTAGTCATCCAATTGTTCAAAAAGAAGTTGCAAGACAAAATAGTAGAGTACTTAAAGCTATGAGTAAAGATGCAGAAGTGTTAAATAGAAAATATATGGAGGTTATGTTATGAAAAGCAGCAAATGATGATTTTACACCTATGGATTTAGATGAGGAAGCTTAAAAAAGAAAAAGTAATTTACTTTTTCTTTTTTTTGTAATAATTACATACATAATTAATAGGACAGATCTCGCATTTAGGAGATCTTGCAGTGCAATGATATCTTCAAAACATGATAAGTGAATGATGAAGTTTGTGTAAAT
>JAQVGG010000025.1 GCA_028696815.1 Candidatus Altimarinota bacterium | reverse complement strand
AGTATATTTAATTTCTCTCATTTTTATATTTATTAAAAATTAAATACTTTTTCTTATTTTATTCAAAACACAAAAAAAGTAGAGTCTCTTTTTTATTTGACTCTACTTTCTAGGGGGCACTTCATAAGCTATCTTTTATTTTTTATCTGATTTTAACCAGTCTGGTATATCCATACCATTATCCCAAAGCTCAGGTCACTCTTCTGTTTTTGATTCTGTTTTATCTTGTTTAGGAGCTTCTTTTGCTTCTCACTCAAATTGTTTTTTCTTTTTTCATCCTCTTGATCTTTTTTTCTTTGGCTTAGCTTTTTCTGCCTCGTCTTTTGTTTCTTCTTTTTTCACTTCTTTTAGCTCTATGAATTTTTCTTCCTCTTTAACTTCTACTTGTTCTACTTTCTCTTCTTTTTTATCTTCCTCTACTTTAGGGGCTTCTTGTAGCTCTATTTCTTTTGTTTCTACTGGTTTTTCTTCAACTTTCTCTTCTTGTTCTGTAAAGCTTCATTTTAGCCAATCGGGAACTTTCTCTTCTTTTTTAGAAGGAGTTTTTTCTTCTGTAAAACTTCATTTTAGCCAATCAGGTACTTTTTCTTCTTCTACTTTTGTTATTTCTTCTAAATTTTCTTCTTTAGGTTCTTCAACCTTTTTCTCTATCTCTTTTGTTTCTACTGGTTTTTCTTCAACTTTCTCTTCTTGTTCTGTAAAGCTTCATTTTAGCCAATCGGGAACTTTCTCTTCAGTATGTATTTCTTCTTGAATTGTTTCTGTATCTTTTGTTTGCTCTTTTTCTTCTTTTATTATTTTTTTATCATAAACTACTTCATCAGCTCACTTTAACCAACTAGGAATATTATCTTCTCAAGTTTCTTTTTTAGTATCTTGTTTTACTATTGATTCTGCTTGCTTTTCTTTAGAAACTCATGTAATCCAACTAGGAGCTTCTTCTTCCCTTGTTTCTGATTTTTCTGTTTCTTCTTCAAAAAATATTTCTGTACTTACTGGCTCTTCTTTTTTAATATCAGTAGATAATATGTCTGCATTTTCTTCTTCAGATTTATATTTTGTTTTATCTATTATAAAATCTTGAAAACTTAAATTTTTATTTTTATTTACTACTTTATAATATATATAATAAACTCAAACTATAACTAGAAAAAATCAAAGTAATCATCCTATTATATAAACTATATATACTAAAATATTTTTTAGCATAGCCCATGCTCAATCTGTTGTAGACTCTTCAGTGTCATCAATTGCATCATCAGGTATATCATCTACTCATCAGTAAATTAGATTTTGCAATATAGCTTTAAAATCCAATTTTTCATCTGCTGTCATATCTTGATTTAAAGCTATAGCACTTAAAATTTCTTCTCAAAGTGTTTTATTCACTTCAACATCTTTACTTACTTTTATAGCTTCAAGTTTAGCAACTAACTCTTCTTTACAACTATTATACTCAGAAGTATATTCACAAAATATGTTTTCAGGAATCAAATTTTTTAAAGCATTTAATGCTACATTTCTATCACTTTTATCCTCTTCTTGTTCAACAAGTAAAGATTCTAGAGTATCTATAATTTCATCTTTATTTAAGATATTTGTTTCATCTAAATATCATTCAAACTCTAATATAACTTTTGTTTTTTCTGTATCATCAAACCATTCTTCTTTTAATTTTTGAAGATACATCATTGATTTTAATTTATACTCTTGAGGAACATTAATTAATAAAGATTTTAAATATTCAAGTTTTTCTTTTTCTTTTAGCGTTACTCATTCAAATACTACTGTGCTTGGATCAGTTACTACAATTTCTAAATAATCTTTATTTATAGTTAGTTCTTTTGAATCAATCAAAACTCAGTCTTCATCATAAATACTAGCTTTTATTATTTGGATTTTATTTTCATCTAGAAAAACAATAAAAGCTTCTCAGGTTGTATTTTGCAAATCTTCATCATCATCTTTTCATCAATTTAAATCAGAATCAACACTTATATCTGTATCAACACTATATTTTGTTATATTTCAATTATTCGCTCATAAATAAACTAGGATTCCAGATACTTCTTCTTTTATATTTATAATAGATCCTGATGAGATTTCAGGAGAAGCAAAAACATGGAATCAACTTTGTTTTGATTCAAGTAAGTTTGATACACTTTTAACTACTTTTTTTTCTATTTTTTTAACTATTGTTCATTCTGTAATTAAAATTTTTACATCATGAGATATTTTACCATCTTTGTATTCATGCTGAAAAGCATTTTTTCACAAAACTTTATTTCAATCTCATAAATCCCAAGTTATGTCAGAATAAGCTCAAGTACTTTTATTTACAAATACAAAATTATTTCAAATAGAAATATAATCAAAATCAGCCTCAAGTTTATTTGCAACATCAATTTTTACTATTCTTGTATTTGTAAATCACTTATGTTTTACTTTTAGTTTTGCTAAGTATTCTCCAGGTTTAGTATACACATGTGATACTACACTTGATGATGTTTCTTGATCATAAAATCCATCTCAATCAAAATCCCATGAATACCTTGCATCTTTAGTTATATTTTTTCAAAGTATAGTTTTTACATTTGCAGTAAATACTACTTCATCTTTTATAAATACAGAATTATCAGGAACATTTAATTCAACAAGAGGTACATTTATATTATCTCACATCAAAGTAATTCTTGCTACCCTAGATAGTTCTTCTGAACTAATTCTTTCACTATTATCATCTGTTAAAACAACAACAAAATAATAGTTTCATGCAATTTTTGGTAGAACAAATGTAGTATTTGAAGAAGTAGTAGCTCTAAAGTCTTGAGGTTCAGAATCAACATCTGTGTAATAGTACCATAAATATGATGTAATTACTCAATCTGGATCTTTTGCTCAAAGAGCACTAACATTTACAACCACAGGATCTGATTCTATATTAGTAATATTTGTTGAGATTCAGTCTAAAGTTGGTTTTAAATTTACTACCTTAACCCAAATTGATTTTGTACTAATTGATTTATCTTTAACACTTTTTACAGTTAGTTTTACTGGAAAACATCCAAGTTCATCAAATTTATAATTTACAGTTCTTGTTGTATAGTATTTATTATTACCTATTTTAAAAGAATAATCTAATCAAGTTTCTTCTCAATTTACATCTATACTTTCTGAAGCATCAAATGTAACACTTGATGATCTATCAACAATATAAGCATCTTTTCAATCACAAGCTCATTTTTCTATACCAGCAGCCTCCCCTGATCATTTATTTAATTCAATAACAGCTACAGGACTATTTCCATCTCATACATATACAGTTTTAGAATAAGAATTTATATTATCATCTAAATCTCTTACTTTTAAAGTTACATTATATATTCAAGACTTTTCATATTTATATGAAATAATAGGTTTAGTTCATCAATCCTTATGCCCATCTCAAAAATCCCACTCATAAACTACAGCTCTAGGTGAATCTGCACTAAATTTTACTGAATTACCTCTTTGAACTGATCTAGGAAGTGCTGTAAAATCAACTGCTAATATAGAACGAACATTTACTTTTTTATCTATAATTCATTGTATATTTTCTGGATCAGTTACCTCCAAAACAACTGAATGATCTCAAATAGAATCAAATGTATAATATCATAGTGAACCATTTGAATTTGGATCCTCAAGTTCAACTCTATTTCCATCAATTACCCAAGAATATTTTAATTGTCAGTCATCTGTATAATCTGGATCATATGTATCTGTTGCATCTAAAAGAACCCTATTAGGTTTATTATTTTTAGGTATACTGTATTTAAAATTTGCAACCGGAGCTCTTGAATTTATATAAATAATTGCTGTATCAACATCATAATCATTACTATTGATAGATGAAGTTTGTAATCTTACATTAAAATGACCTTTTGAAGTAAATGTATATGTAAATAGTTTTGCTTGTTTTTGGAATATAATCTTATCTTTAACTACATCTATTACCTCCCAATAATAAGTTAAGTTTTCATCTTTTCATGCTGTTTTTGCAGTAAATGTAAACTTATCTCAAATATAACCTTCTTTTGGAGATATTTCAATTGAAGCAATAGGCTCATGAATTGACACAGTAAATTTTTTGACAATATTATCTCAAAGATTTGTTTTTAATGTTAACTCTACTTGGTAATCTCATTCTTTATTATATATAACTCTTTCTATTTTTGGTTCTCAATCATATGATTTTTTTACACCATTTCAGAAATCCCAAATTGTTTTTGTAAATTTTGCTCATCCAGTTGGTATAGATGAAGTAGCATCAAAGATAAGTCAAAATTTTCATTCTTCTGGAGTAAATTTTAACTCATCAGTAAATCTCAAAGAATCTCAATTAACTTTTATAATAAGTGAAGCAACTTTTTCTTTTACATCTATTACTCTTTTACTTCTAAAAGATAGCACATCTGTAAATCACTTATTATTTTTGTGGTTTGATTTTACATCAACAAAAACTGTATATTTTCATTCTTCTTCAAATGTATAATTTAGAGATAATCAAGTTCATAAGATCTTTTTTACTCCTCATATATCCATCCACCAAACATAATTGTATTTTGGAATAGTTGTTCATTCTGGATCTGATACAAGCGCTCTAAAAGTAACATTTAGTGGTGCATTTCAATTATCAGGAATAGCATCTAAAGTTCATTTTAATGAACTTATTTTTACATCTTCTACATATGCTCTAAGTTTTTCAACTAAGTCAGCATAATAAGCTTCACTGCTTCTAGATTTTTTTGCTTGATTAATCGATGTTAAAAGTTTACTTAAAAGATTTTCATTTGTTAACTCATCAGGAAGATAGTTAAATCACTCCTTTGCAATTGATTCTATTCTAGTTAGAGTAGTTGAACTTATCTGTCAATTAAGCTCAAATTGGTTTCTTAATTCGAAAAACTCTTTCGTTAATTTATATCTATATTCATTATAAGTTCATAAATCAACTGTTCTATATGAAGTATAGTCTAGTGCTTCTTCAGCTGAGTAAACTAAATTTAATCAGAAAAAAGTTGTCAAAAGCAGTATGTATAATATGATTTTTTTCATAAAATATGGTTTTACAAAATAGTTTTATCCTACTTATGATATCACAAAAAAAAATTAGATGCAAAAATTATAGATTGTAAATGGAAAAAAATGAGTTGACAAATCAGTAATATATATTTAAAAAACTTTTTGCTTTTAAAAAAAAAGAAATATAATATTTTTTGATAAAACAAAGAAATCTTCTTTATTCTTTCGTTTTAATCACAAATATTTGTTTATTATTTTAATCACACATTATGGATTTAAACAAAGTTCAAATAATTGGAAACATAACACAAGACGTAGAATTAAGACAAACTCCAAATGGACAAAACGTATGCACTCTAAGCATTGCAACAAATAGAAACTGGACTGACGGTTCTGGTATGAGACAAGAACAAGCAGAATTTCATAGCGTTGTTCTTTGGTGAAAACTAGCTGAAATAGCTGGTCAATATTTACAAAAAGGTAAAAAAGTATATATAGAATGAAGACTTCAAACAAGAAGTTGGGAAGCTCAAGACTGAACTAAAAGATACAAAACTGAAATAGTATGAGAAAACATGATTATGCTTTCAGGAGCTAATCCTGATACAGATTATAAACCTAGCACTCCTTCATCTCCTGCTGTTAAATCAACAGCTCCGAAAGGAGAAGAAGAAATCTCTGTTGAAGACTTACCGTTTTAATCAAAAAAGAAAACACTCGCTATCGCGAGTGTTTTCTTTTACATCAATCCTTTTCTCTCCATAAATGCTTTATTATCTACTTCTCTTCACATAAAGTCAAAAAATAAGTCTTTTGCATCTTTTCTACATCACTGACCGAGTATTGTTTTTACAAACTTTTCTCAAGTTGATCTTTCAAACATACCAAGACGTTTTATCTCAGACCATACATCGGCTTCTATTATTTCAGCCCACATATAACTATAGTATCATGCTGCATATCATCCTCCAAATATATGACCAAAAGAAGCATACATCTTGTAGTCATCTCATCTTTTAAATAGTCATACTTCATTTACTATATTTAAAGTCTTTTTATCTAGTTCTTCTATACTTGCTGGCACTTCACTTGTATACAGATGCATATCTAAAAGTGCAAATTCATTTTGTCTCACTACAAAGTTTCCACTCATAAATGTTTTTAATGCATCAAGTTTATCAAGAAGTTCATCACTTATCTGTTCTCAAGTAGCATGATGTTTAGCAAATCTAACAAGACTTTCTCTTTCTCCTACCCAGTTTTCATGAAGTTGGCTTGGTAACTCTACAAAGTCCCACTCTACACCAAATCAACTTAATTCACTATGTTTGCTTTCTGAAAGCATCTCATGAAGAGCATGTCCAAACTCATGAAAAAGAGTTTCTACATCTCTCATGCTAAGTAGATTTACTCAGTCAGATGATTTTTGGAAATTACATACATTAACAACTAATGGCACAATTTCATTTGTACTACTCTCCTCGCCCTTTGGGAGAGGGGCTGGGGGTGAGGGCATCCTACCTCTCAAATTATCTGCCCAAGCACCTGGTCTTTTCTCTTCTCTATAAAAAGCATCTAAAAAATAATAAGAAATCAATTTTCCATCCCTTAGTACCTCATAAACTTTTACATCACTATTATAAACTGGAACTTCTATTTCTCTCAATTCTATACTATAAAGCTCATTTACAAGTTTATGTAAATAGTTTATTACTGAATTATATTCAAAATATTTTTTAAGTTCTTTATCATCAAGTGCGTACTTTTCTTCTTTTAGTTTTGTAGAGTAAAAACTTAAATCCCACGGATTTATATCACTTAAACCAAAATGAGTTTTTAATTCTTCTATCTCTTGCAAGGCTTTTACTTTAGCTTTGGCAGAAATACCACCTACAAGTTCAAAAACTTGCTCTGGAGACTCTGCCATCTTTTTTTGTATGTTATACTCTGCAAAGTTTTTGTATCATAAAAGCTCAGCTTTTTTCTTTTTAAGTCTCAGTATCTCCAAAATAATTGGTCTATTATCATACTTCCCTTTCGTAGCAAAGTTTTGAAAAGCTGTGTATATTTCTTGTCTTATTTTTTCGTTGATACAATATTTCATCAAATCAATGTAAGCTGTAGGATCAGCATTAAAAACGTATCAATCTACACCTTTTTCTTTTGCTAGACTTTTAGCTAATTTCAAAGTAGATTCTGGAAGATTTTTTATATCTTCAAAGTTTGTTATGGTATAGAAAAACTCTGCTTCGTCATCAACTATATTATTAGAAAAATCATTAGAGAGTTTAGCTAGCTTTTTATTTATGGTTTTAATCTCGTCTTGTTTATCTTTTTCTAGATCTATACCTCTAAGTCGAAAACTCTTAACTGTTTCCTCAATTATACGTTTTTGTTCATCATCAAGTTTACAGTTTTCTAGACAATAAAGATACATCTCAAAATAATCTTTGTTATATCCTATCTCATTTCCAAACTCTATATACTCTCATTCAAAATCATCAATTATTTTTTTGATTTTTTCAGTTTTATTTACGTTATTTAAGTGATTTAATAAACTCCATAAATATCAAAGATCATCTTTGTCTTCAAAGATATCAAAGGTAATTTCAGATTTTGAAGTTTGTAAAAGTTTTTCAAACTTAGCTTTTTCTTCTTCTAGTAATTCTCTAAGTAGTACTAAAGCTATGTTTAACACCTCGTCTGAATATAAAAACTCTAAGTTTGGGAAGGCTTGAGAGTTAAGTTCTGCTAAGATTTTATTTTTAAAATTAGTTGACATATTTTATATTTTATTATTATTTAATTAGGTAAAACAAAACCGAAAAGGAGAAAGTCATGGAAAACATACTAGTAATGATTCTTGTTGCATTCTCTTTTCTCATAGTTGGGAAAATCACTGAAAGGGCGAAAATAGGAAAACAATGCAAAGGTGCTCCTATTGTGAGTGATACATCTGGAGATTATGTGGTAGTAAAAGTGTTTTTAGAGGATAAAGCAAGGCCCTCAGGTGTCTATGCTCCTCATAATTGATGTACTACAAACCGGCGCTAGCGCCGGTTTGTTGCTATTTATGATAATCGCTTCATCTTTCAATCATATCAGCTCTATACACTTGTTCTAAAACTATAGTAAGTACTAGAGCATGAGGCATGATAAACTTTCATAGAGATAAATCAAGATTAAAACTATTTTTTAATTTAGAGTAATCAAATCCATAAGCTCAACCTATAGCAAAAACTATGTCTGGATAGTTATGCTTTGTTTCTTCAATCAAGTTTGTAAACTCAAATGTATTTAACTCTTTTCAACTAGGATTTAAAAGTATTTTAAATCCTTTTTCTTTTGAAATTTTTTCTTTTATAGCGCTTGTTTCCTCTTCTATTATATCTCTTGGGGTTTGTTTTTTTGAAGGGTTTAACTTCATAATTTTGGCTTTTTTTCAAAGTCTCTTACTATACTCTTTTATAGCATCATCAAAATGCTTATAAGAATCTGCAAATATATATATTTTTATCATAAATAGTTTTTAGGATACAGTTTTTAGGTTGTAGGTGACAGGTAATTATTGATTTAGTTAATCTATAAAATAAAAACCTAAATCCTACAACCTACCATCTAAAACCTTACTTTATTTCTATCTTTACATCTTTATTATACTTAGTTTCTACTTTTAGTATATCAGCTTCTACAAAGGCTTTTATCCTAGAAAATATTTCTCTTAACTCATAGTAATTTATAGCAACATACTTATGTAAATCAGTTTTTACTCAGATAGCATCTATTCATAATCTTGAAGCTATGTAAACAGCTCTTTTTAAATGAAACTCTTGAGTAAATATAACGAGATTATCAATTCAAAATATTTCTCTTGCTCTGTATATAGAATCATAAGTATCAAATCAAGCATAATCTTTATAAATATTTTCTTTTTTAACTCCTGCCTCAACTAAATAATTTTCCATAGCTTGTGGTTCATTGTAGTTTACTTGCGAATTGTCTCAAGAAACTATTATATTTTGTATTTTTCAAGCATTATAAGCTTCTATTGCTACATTTAGTCTGTCTTTTAAGATATCTGATGGTTCTTTATTTGGTTTTATTGAAGCTCATAGTATTAATCATACATTATTTCATTCTGGAATATTTTCTACTGAACTATAAATATTTGAAGCAGAAAAAGATAGCACATAAAGATTTACTCAGGCTATAAGTAAAATTATGAGTGCTATAAGATAAAGCTTAACTTTTATAATTTTTTTTACAAGTTCCAGCATAGAAATTAGTTCGATAAATCTATAGTTTTATACACTCCAAATTTTACTCAAAGTTTTATATTTTCATAATTTTTATAATATTCTTTTAATTTATTTAGAAATTTTTCAAAATCATCTTTTGCAACTATATCTACTTCAAAAGTAATATTTAAATTTATATGATCCCTAAGTGATTTGATTTCTATTAACTTTAAATCTACTCAAGTAACTTGATTTAAAATATAAAAGTCTTGAAATTGTTTTTGTATCTCTTGTTTTTTTAGTTCTATATCTGACAAATTAATTTTTTCTATAGATATTATGTTTGCTGTTCTTATGAGTTCTACATCAAGTTCAACATTTCTTCACAATTTTTTTGATAACTCAAAATCAAGTTGTTTTTTAAATGTATCATAAAAATCAAGTCATTCTGGTATCTTTATAACTGATGAGATTTTTACCAAATCTTTGTCTAGTGATTTAATTTCTAAACTTGAAATAGTAAAATTTAGAGTTTCTTGTTTTATAATATTTTGTAAATAATCAATTGATTTAAACTCGAGTTCTCTTTTTTCTTTAACACTTAAAAGTGATGATACAAGAGGTACAGATATGATAAAAATAACAAAAACTATAAATGTAAATCATTTAACGGCACTTTTTTGTTTTATTCAACTATGAGGGGTAAATCAATATAACCAAAATATAACAGCTCCTACTAAAACTATGGCTACTAAGTTTGCTAAAAATAACATCATAGCTCATCATGCAAGAGTATAGTTTCCTAATTCTAATTCTATTCACACCACTGCAAGTGGAGGCATAAGCGCAGCCGCCATAGCAACTCAAGCTACTGATTCTCAAAGTCTGGAAAAACCAAGGGATAAAACAGCTACCATTGCTGAAAATATAGCTATAAATAAATCTATTATGTTTGGTGAAGTTCTTGATAGTATTTCTGAAGTTTCAACTGTTAATCAAGTAATTTTCACAGAGAAAAACCCCATAATTACTGATACTAATACACTAAAAAACATCACTCTCATAGAAATCCAAAAAAATGGTTTTTCTCCTCTAGCAACAGCAAAAGAAATACCATTAATTGGACGCAAAAGAGGAGCAATAAGCATAGCTCAAATAACAACAGCTACAGAGTTTTGAAGTAAACCCAAAGCGGCTATGACACTTGATAAAAATATCTCTATCCGATATAGTTTATCAGGCACTGCATCGTTTTTTACTTTTACAGCAACTTCTTCTTTTTCCTCTGGACTAAGGTCTAAAAATTCTATCTTATCAAACCAAGCTGTTACTTTATCTCAAAAAGTTTCTGATTTTTTATTTATAATCTCTTCTATATTTAAATTTTCAGTCATAATTTTATTTTAGTTGTACTTTAATATTAGTATACAATAATTATTTTTAATTTCCAAATATAGGCATCTTATTATTTTTGTTTTTGTAAATAATTATGATAAAATATAGTTAGTATTTATTAATTTGAAAAATTTATGTGAATAATAGAAGTTTCTATAGTTCTTCTTTTTATAATCTGATATATTTTAATAGTTCTAGAACATCGTTTAGAAATGGATAAAGCAAAAGCTGCTTTGTTTTTTTGAACTCTAACTTGGATATTTATTTTTATTCAAAATCATGGATGAGATTTACATAGTATAGACATGCATTTAGATGGAATAATTCTTGAAGTTGCTGAACTTAGTTTATTTTTAATGGCTGCTATGACTATAGTAGCTTATTTAAGTGAAAGAGATGTTTTATTAAAACTTGTAAATAAAATACTTCCAACAGAAATATCAAAAGTAAGATTATTATTTATACTATGATTATTTACTTTTATTTTTTCATCAGTTATTGATAATTTAACAGCTACTTTAGTGAGTATAATCATACTGTTAAATATACAGGAAATAAAAAACAATCCTAAGGATCTAATTTTATTTTCTGTATTTATTATATTTTGAGCAAATGCATGAGGAGTTGGTCTTATCACATGAGATTTAACAACTTTAATGATATTTTTAGCATGAAAAGTAGAAATGACAGACTTGCTCTATCTTTTTATACCTAGTTTTCTATGATTTATGACTTTATATTTTTTATTTTTATCAAAATTAAAATGAGATGTAAAAATAGTTAAAAAAAATTCCAAAATTGAAATTATTGATATACAGATTTTTAGTTTATTTTTAATCACGATAGTAGCTATAATACTTGGTCATGTTATATATCATATACCACCTATGATTATATTTTTATTTGGTTTATCTACTATATTTTTACTATCTTGGCGTCATAAAAAAAGAAAAAAGGAGGATTTAAAAATGCTTCATTTTGTGCACAAAGTAGAATATAACGCAATATTCTTTTTCATGGGAATACTGCTTATGGTATGATCACTAGATTATTATAATATGTTAGATAAAATCTCAATATTATATGAAGTAATGCCTACATATTTAGCTACATTTATCATATGAATATTTTCTTCTGTTTTATGAAATATCCCCGTAACTGCAGCCATGCTGAAATCTTCTTTACCTATACCAGATTACTGATGGTTAAATATGACTTATGCTGTTTGAGTTGGTTGAAGTTTAATTTTAATATGATCAGCTGCTTGAATTATCGCTATGTCAAAATGTAAAGAATTGACATTTATGGCATACCTAAAATATCTACCTCATATATTTTTATCCTATACAATATGATATATGTGAACTATTGCAATTAGTAGATTCATATAATATAAAAAGAGACCGGTCTTTTCTTACTAAGACCGGTCTCTTTTTATATTAAACTTTTCTTGTAACAAAATAAACTCTTTCTGATTCTTCATCTACATGTCACCTATGAAAATCCTCAAGATGTAGCAGTTTAAATCAGAAACTTTCAAGTTCTTTTTTTATCTCACTTATTTCAAAGCTATTTTCAGCGATTGTTTCTATAACTAGGTCATATCTACCATCATCTGCATGTACAAACATTTTTATCAACCACTCATAATAGTACTCCTTTTCTTTTTGAGATAAAATTATATCATTATTCATATTTCTTTCTTTTTTAAACATCTCTAAACATACCACATCTTCTCTGCTATCATTATCAACATCTTTAAAAGTAAAAAACTGTTTAAAATCTCTAGTTATACTTTCAAATTCATATACTGTATTTATATCAAAAATAAATATTCCTCACTCATTTAAATGATTATAAACTTGAAGAAAAAACTTCCTCCAATCTTTGAGTGATATAAGATGACAAATAGAATTATAATTACACAAAACTACATCAAAATTTCTATTTAGATTAAAATCTCTCATATCAGCAAGCTCACATCTACTTCTTCATATATTATCTATAGCTTTTTGAAGCATATCCTCACTTATATCTATTCAGACTATATCATATCATCTTTTAAGTAATTCTCTTGCAACCACTCAAGTTCAACATGCTACTTCTAATATACTTACTTTTTCATCCTTATCTAAATATTCTTTTATAAATTCATCTATCATATCAACCTCATCTTTTAATGAGTAACCTGTTCATCTAACTATATGATCATAGTAGTTTGTAAAAAAGTGATATGAAGACATAATAATATAAATTAGTATTTTTAAAATTAAATTTATAATACTAAAAAATGCTAATTTATCAATAGCTTAATATATATATGACTTTATAACATCAAATAAATTAGATTTATCATTTATTTTTAAATAAATTTCATTTATCTCTCTTAGAAAAGAAACAAGTTTATCAAGTTTTGTAATTAAATCAGAGTTTATTAGATATATATTTAACCTATTATATGAAAAATAGTCTATGTTTTGACTATTTATATCTTCATTATAAAAGACTGATTCTAGAATTATATTAATAAATTTATCAAACTCTAAAGTATTGTATTTTCATTTATAAAAAGCTGTTTTTCAAAAAACTTTATAAATTATTCATATATACTCTTTCCAATTTAGCTCTGAATTTTCTACATCTATTCACAAATTTGTATATTCATTTTTATTTATTTTTGTAAATACTTTTTCTTCAAATGAATTATAAAGCTTGAAATCTGTACAATCGATAAATTGATAACATTTGGATAAAATTTCCCTTTGTGAATTTGATAATTTTTTTAACTCAAAGTTTATACTATATGCTTTTTCTACATCTAGAAAAACCTTGAGTTTATTTATTTTAAAATTTTCATTTATACTTTTTAGAACATCTTCTCTAATTGAATTATATGTTTTTATGGTTGTTAATGTATCTATAAAATCACGATATTCTACTCTAAGTGATCAGGAAACATCTTGTCTAATTATTCACAGATCTTTTGCTATATTTAAAGCTAAATCCTTATCTTCTAAAATCAATCATCAATCAATATTTAAAGCTAACAAAGATAATCAATAGTAAGTTAAATCTTCTTTTAGATTTAAATCTTTATACAAATAAAATAATTTAGATTCAAAATATGAGCTTACATCATCTACTCATGTTAAAAGCTCTATTGCTTTTGCGTTTGTAAGTAAAATATTATTTTTTACTTTATTTATAAATATATCGGTTTTTTCTGTCTTATTTGTCTGAATATCTAAATATTCTCAATAACAAATAAATGGTAAATTTAAATATGTATCTTGTATATTAAATAAATAGTTATTATTAAACTCTCAGTTAATAATTTCATCTTGTAAGTATGTACAGTACAGTTTCGGACTAGTTCATATTGAATTATTAAAATTATTTAGATATATATTGTTATCAACTAGCTCTAAATACGGGTTAAAATTATTTTCTTGGTATTTTGTATGTACTAAGTCTGAATAAGCACTTCAGCAATCATTATATGAAACTATAAAATATGAATAATTATCTCCTGAAACCAAATCAAAATCTGTAAAACTTTCTCAAGTCTCTATGTAATAAGTTTTACTTGTTGGTGAGATTTGAATTATTTTAATTTGTTCTCAAGTTTTATCCCAAGAAAGCTTTAAATAATCTTTTTTTTGATTGGTTTGTATATCTAAATTTATATTTTCAACTTTATTTGGATACGTACAAGTATTCGTCACTAATGATGAATTATTACTAGCTTTATTTTCTCAGATAATTACTTTTTCTCATGGTGAAAAATATTTATATGTTTTATTTTCATACAAAAGGCTACTTCATACATAGCTTCACATATACCCTACAGGATTTATATCATATTTATCATAAACAGTCATTCATAAAAAATTTGTTCATAAAAAACCATTTGAGAAAAAATTTCATCTGTCTTCTAGAGAGTTTGAATATGTAAAATTAGATCATATATCTCAAACTCATATATCTGTATAGCTTCAAGTAAATGAGTCTAATCAACTTATATTATTTAATTTATTTCAACCATTACAGATATCATCAAGCAAAGCTCAAGAAGTATTTAACTCAGAGTTGTCACATACGGCAAGTTCATAAGCTAATGTTCTTGAAAACGATAACATGGCAAAAAAGAAAAAAAGTACAATTCTAACTATTTTCATAATTTTTAATTATTATAAATAACATACACTCCATCCTTATTTTGTGGTAAATCTTGTCCAGTTATTTCTTTATATAATGAATAAGTTGAAACCTCTGTATTAAAATACTTTAATGGGCTTTTAATCCTAAAAAACCATCATATTCACTTTGTGCTTATATTATCCAAAGAGTAATTTCTTCTGAGATTATTTTTATCATATGTATCAGTAAAGCCTCATGAAAATACATTGTTTATCAAATTTTTTGAGTTTGATATATTTATCTCATTTTGATTTTCTATAGTATTGTTAAAAAAAAGAGCATTTCAAGAAAAATTGAAATTTGAGAAATTTGAAAATTTATTATTTATAAAAGCTATATTTGTTTTATTTTCAGTTTTAAAATTATTTCATCATAAATCTATTTCATTTGACATCAGAATAGTGTTTCAATAGTTGTTTTTATTTCATGAATTTAACTGATTTACAAAATTTATATCATAAATTCACGTTCAAGTATTTATAAAACTTAGTTTTGAATCTTTTAGTAAAAAGGGTATTTTATAACTATAATTTCAAATTATATCAATTTCAATAATTGAGTTTTGAAGTAGATAACTTAAATAATATGCAAAACTATATGTTGTAGAACCCATACAGTATACATAATTACAGTTAGGAACATTTATTTGATATGTATTTGCGTTTGAGAAGTTAGTTAACGAACTTAATTTTATATAAGAGTCTATAATTTTTATTCAATAAAAGTTATAAAGATCATATTTATTTTTATTGTAAAAATCTACTCAGTTACTATATAATTTATTATCTCACTCTAGTTTAAAATAATACCCATACTTAGAGTTATCTAGAAATTTAGCATTTTTAAAGATTATCTGTCCAGTATTATTTGGTAAATAAAAATACATATCTTGAATAATAAGACCATTATTTCCAACTCACTCTATTAATAACTCATTATTATATGCTTTTCAGTTGAAACCTAAACTTATTTGAGAGCTTAATAAATCATTTGTTGTACAGTTGACTTTTATAGTAAAAGTTTTTCACGAAGCAGTTTCGGTATTTCAAGAAACATTTACATTCGTATTTATATAATTTATACTTTTCTCTATTCAAGCCTTTAAGCTTTGATATGGAAAGCTAGAATCAAAAGCTGTTCACGTTTCATCACTACCATCTATACAATCAATTAGTGTATAGTTGTTATATGGATCACTGTCAGCGAAAACTATGTTTATAGTGCCTACAAAAAATAAAACCACAATAAAAAATATCTGTCTCATAAATAAAAGTTAAATAGTAAACTTCTACTATCTTATGAAACAGATATTACAAGGAGATTAAATTTTTAATATAAAATTATTTTATCACTCAACTTATAACCAAATCATCTCAGAGATATATAGCACAAATTTGACCTGACGCTATAGCTCTTTGTGGTTTTTCAAACTTAACTTTGTAAACTCAGTTTTCTTGATACAACATACAATCTTGGTCAGCTTGTCTATATCTTATCTTACATTTTGCTTTTAATGGTAAAATATATCCCCCCTCTAACTCCCCCCTAGTAAGGGGGAGAACTTGTTTTTGTTCCATATCCTTAATAGGGAGAGGGTTAGGGTGAGGGCAAACTACATGTATACTATAAAACTCTAACTCATCACTATACAGATTTAAGTCTTTTTCAGTTCAAACTATTATCTCGTTTTTATCTAAATCTTTTTTCACTACAAAAATAGGTTCAGCCTGTCCTCATATATCAAGACCCTTTCTCTGACCAATAGTATAATAAAAAACTCATTTGTGTTCTCAAAGTACTTTCCCTGAAGTATCTTTTACTAGTCACTTTTTGGGTTTGATTTTTTTCTCTAAAAATTTTGCCATATCAACTTTACCAACAAAACATATACCTTGAGAATCTTTTCTTTTTGCATTTGGTAATCATATCTCTTCTGCTATCTTTCTTACTTCTGGTTTTTCTAAATCTCAAATCGGGAATAAACTATGAGATAATTGGAATTGATTAAGTCATGCTAAAAAATATGACTGATCTTTGTTTTCGTCAACTCATTTTTTCAGGTGGTAAATTACCTCACCCCTAACCCCTCTCCTTTGAAGGAGAGGGGAATTATTTTGAGCTTGCTCCTTATCCTCCAAAGGAGAAGGTTGAGATGAGGTAGTTATCCTAGCATAGTGACCAGTAGCAACTCAATCAAATCCAAGCTCTAAAGCTTCTTCTAAAAATACTTTAAATTTTACTTCACTGTTACACATGATATCAGGATTTGGAGTTATACCTTTTTTATATCACTCATACATATAATTAAGTACTTTTTTTTCATACTCCTCTCTATAGTCAAAAGTAAAAAAAGGTATTTCCAGGTATTCTGCAACTTGTCTTGCAACCTCTATATCTTCTTTTGTCGGACAGTATTCTCACTCTGGAGCTAGATAGTTTATCATAAATCAAGCAGTCACATCATATCCCTGCTTTTTCAGCAAGTACGCCGAGACTGCACTATCTACTCAACCGGATAATCAAACTAGAATTCTTTTCATAATTAAAATGGGGATTTTATATTTCTTAAACTAGGATTTGTAACTTTTGTATAAATTTGTGTTGTTTTTATACTAGAATGTCAAAGTAATTCTTGTACATATCTTACATCAACTCAGTTCTCAAGTAAATGTGTAGCAAAACTATGTCTTAAGCTATGAAAAGTAGCATTTTTCTTTATTCAAGATTTTTTTAAGGCTTCACTAAATATCTTTTGTAATGTTCTTGTAGTAAGTTTTCATCATCTTTCTGACTCAATAAGCAAATCTTTTCAAGTTTTTCAAAAACTTAAATTTACAATATCTTTTTTAAGTCTTTCAGAAAAAACTGTTATTCTATCTTTCTGTCATTTTCATCATTTTATATGAATTGTTAAATTTTCTAAATCAAAATCTCAAATTTTTAAGCTAATTACATCTGATATCCTTAAACCAGCTCAATATGCTAAAGAGATTATAAATTTATGTTTAGTATTTTTAATATTTTCTAAAACTTTCTCAATTTCTGCTTTTGATAAAACAATTGGTAGTTTTTTAACTTCTTTTGAAAAAGAAATATTTATTTCTCTTTTATCCTTTAAAACTTCTTTATAAAAAAACTTAATTGACTCTTTGTATAAATTTATAGTTTTTGGAGCTTTCTTTTTTTCTTGAAGCAAAAGCAAAAAATCTACTATTTCATCATTTGCTATACTATTTGGATCTCTTTTAAAATGCTCTAAAAAATACTTTATACATGCGTTATAAACTTTTATAGTTCTGAAAGAATAGTTTCTAAGCTTTAATTCCCTTTCTATTTTTATCAAATTTTCTTGAATATTTAGCATAGTTCGTATAATAAAAGTAACAAATCTTTAAAATAGTTATCTTTATTCGTATTTTATACCATATAGGAATAAAATCAAGTATTTAATTCTGATAAAGTTTAGTTA
>JAQVGG010000034.1 GCA_028696815.1 Candidatus Altimarinota bacterium | reverse complement strand
TTAAAAGAAAATAAATTTGATTTAGCCTCAAAAGAAATTACACTTTTAAATAATAATTATCTAGATCAATTCTATGAATTTCTAGATTCTAGTAAAAGTGGTCCGATTTGAAACGGGACGATAGAATTAAACATAAAAAAATATTGCATTTGGTACAAAAAATTATATAATACAAGGTACTCTTTTATATTTTAACCATAAAAATATGAAACTATTTAAATCTAAGCTAGCTAATAGACTAGCTATATCAAAAACTATATGACTAGTATTTTGATGAGTATTATTTTTTATGATTCCTTCTCTTTTTGGAGAACAAGACTTATTTTTAAGATTTGGTACATGGGCTTGGTATATAACTCTAGGGTGAATAATATGATTAATGGGAATTATGGATAGACATCCTGCTATGAATTTTGCTATGCCATTTTGGATTAGATGATTATTTATCTGAGCATGGATGAACTTTGTTTTAGTTTTATTTGTATATGATAATATGAATACGCTGATGCTAGGTACAGCCTGGGAATGATTATCTCCATGGTGGATAGTCCTAGAATGAGCTTTATTTTGAATAATAGCAGATTATTTTGCTACTTGGGCTTGAGAATGAAAAGAACTTTTATAGTAAATTTTATAAAAAAGATTAGAATTTTTGATTCTAATCTTTTTTATTTTAATATCTATAAAAATGCTTTTAATAACTACTGTAAGTAAAATAATGCTTTTATATCAAATATATCTTCAGAATTATCTATACGAGTTACTACAACTTCTCTTAAAGCTAATAGTAAAGTGTTATATCTTGATTTAGTTATATTTGAATAATTCATTGAATTATTAATTTCACTTATTGCATTATCAATTCTATCTACAAGACGCCTTAAAGCAGTTTGATTAAATTGTGATATTCTATTTAAGTATCTATTTCTTATAGTATTAACATATTTCTGCTTCATAATATCTCATTGATAGTTATATGTTACTTGTCTATCTGTAAGAGTAAAATTCTCAAGTCTTCTTAAGTAATCATTTCTGAGTTCCCTTCTTAATCTTAAATATTCTGCTTGAGAAGTAGCGTTTGACATTCTATTGCTAAACCTATATTCTAGTCTAGATAAACTTGTAGTATAATGATTTTCTATTGCTTGCACTATTTTATTTCTATTAGATTCATATACAGCAAAACTTTGTGGTACAACTCATGTAGATCAAACTGTAACAAATACAGTTCACGTATCTGTTCATCAATTTCAATCTTCTATAGTATAAGTAAAACTATCGGTTCAAGTATAATTTAAGTTTGGAGTATACAGTATGGATACATCATCAAAATTTACTCTTCAATACAATGGTGTTGAAACATTTGTAATATTTAACATATCACCATTTCTATCTAAATCATTTATTCTGGGATCAATTCTTCTACTTATGTTCATAGAAGTTGTTAGAGTATCATCAAATGCAATCGGCTTTTCAGAACTTCATGTAGAACCAGATATTTGTCTTACATCAACAACTACTGATCAAACACCTGTTAAATCTCAACCTCTAACTGTATAATTAAATCCTCATATTCACCTAAAATCTCTAGTAGGAGTAAATAATATTTTTCTTCATCATGAAGATATAACAGCAGTTCAATTTATTACTCATGATACTCAAGTTATCCTAAGATCACTAGGATTAAAATAAGTATCATTTCATAATACATCAATTTCGATTGGAGTGTTTTCAAATGTTATAATAGTATCATTTACAGCTATTGAATTTCCTCCTGTACTTATAACTGTTATAATTACATTTCATGTATCTGTTGCGCTTCAATCACTTACTATATAACTAAGAGTTACTAATCAAGTAAAACCTTGGTTGGGAGTAAAAATAATTCAAGTTCTTGATGAATTAATTGAAGCTGTTCAATTATTCACTGATGAAATTCATATAACAGTTAATGTATCTTTATCGGGATCTATATCATTTGCAACTAAATTAATAGTAGTTGGCACACTTTGTTGTATAGTAACTATATCATCAATTGCCATAGGTGCTACTGCATATACAGAAGCAGTTTTAATACCTATAAATATAGGTACTAAAAATAGTAAAATTAATTTTTTCATAATTCCTAATGTTATAGAAATAAAATAACCTAATATTTTACTCTTTTAAAAATCTCTGTCAAATAAAAAAAAGATTAAAAATTCTACTATAAACACAGTTACCATAAAGTGCAATGTAATTAAAGGTATTACTAAACCAAAAATTAAATATAAAAATTATAAAAGAATAATAAACAAAAAAGAGCTTGTTATTAAATTAAGCTCTTTTAAAATTATTAAAAACCTTGTTCTTTTAATATATTTTCAATTCTACTTGTTCTTAAAACTCATGGTAAATATTGATAATGCAAATGTTCTATACTTCTTTTTCATAAAGTTTCTCTCATAAAAGAAAAATACTCTTTATTTCAATAAAAATCTTTAATAAATTTCTGAACTTCACTCATCTCTGCAAATTCATCAGGTGATAATTCATTTGCAAAAACTTTATGAGTATATGGTATAGCCATTATATGGTCTTTTAATCATAAATATGGGAACATATTATGTTGAACATACCAATATTTACCTTTCCATATAACACAATCTCACTGTCATTCTATATTACAAAAAGGACAATTTTCTTTTCAAACAAGTTTTTCATCTCTATTTTTATATATTTCTCTATCTTTAAGCATAATATAATAAAATGATTAAAATAATAAAGCTTTTACACTTATTCTATACCAAGCATTTTCTATTTTCATAATTTTATATTTAAAATATTATTAATTATTAGTATAATAAGAAAAGTTTAATAATCAATGAGCTATTATGTAAATAAAAATAGCAAATACTGAAACTAAATACAAAGAATGTTTTGAGTTTATAATTTAATTACAAATATTATGAAATCAATGGATTTATTCTGAGAAGCTCTATATGACTACTACAAATGAAAACAAAAAACTCCTTTTTGTTTGATAGATAAAAATTGAGAAAAATTTGAACAAGATTTATCTTGGTATTTTAGAAATAATGAATGATTTGATAGTATAGAAAAAGCATTATTTGATAATATCAAATGAAATAATTTACTTGATATATGATGTGCTACCGCATATTATTTTCCTATTTTATCAGAAAAAGTAAAAAATATAGAATGAATTGATATATCTTCATTAGCCATAAAAACAGCTCATGAAAAATGATACAAAAATACAAAAGTATTAGATATAATGAATGAGGATATAAATAAAAAATATGATATTATTACTTTGATGTGAAATAACTTATCAATATGATGAGATATTGAATGAACTAAAAAACTTATTTCAAAATTGAAAAAAATATTATCTGAAAATTGAAAAATATTATCAATATTTAAAAAAGAAGATGATGAAGATTATTTTATATTAGAATTTATATGTGAATATAATTGAAAAAAATCAGAAAGCTTTAAATGGATCAGAATTAATTTAAACTATCTTGAAAAATTATTAAATGAACAATGACTAAAACTTAAAGTTTTATCAGAAAATGATTATTGAAGTTGTTTAGAAATTAAATATATATAAAAATGAGCTTAAAATTAGAATTTCCAAACGAAAAACATAAAGAAAAATATGAAAAATTAATAAAAGAGTGGTGAAAAATAGAAAATTTAGATAATATTTCTCCATGAGCTTTATTTTATTGAAGTAATTTTGAAGAATTTTTAAAAGAAGTTAATACTGTTAAAAATAATCCTCCAAAGTGATTTACTTATTCATCATTATTTTTACTTACAGATAATAATGAAATATTGTGATGAATAGATGTAAGACATGATATTAATCATCCTAACTTAATTGAAAAGTGATGACATATATGATATTGAATAGCTCCTCAATACAGAAGAAAATGATATGCAACTAAAATGCTTGAATTATGATTAATAGAAGCTAAAAAACTTTGATTAGATAAAATATTAATTACTTGTAATAAAGATAATATAGGCTCTAAAAAAGTTATTGAAAAAAATGGATGAATTTTTGAAAGATTAACAGATGATTGAAAAATGAGAAGATATTGGATAAATTTATAAAAATTTCATTTTTCATAAAAAAGCGCTAAAATGTTCATAGAAATTAATCCAAAAATGACTTTTTTAAATAACAATTTTAAAAACTAAAAAACCGCATTATAATACGGTTTTTGGCTATTTTTTATTGGT
>JAQVGG010000033.1 GCA_028696815.1 Candidatus Altimarinota bacterium | reverse complement strand
CCTCCCTGATACTCCAGTGCGTAATCGAAAAAACTTAGCTGCATACTGACCTTCCTGCGTTTTCTATTTCTCTTATTTTATCTCATCGGTGCTTATGAATATTTTTTTGGGTTTATTCAGAGGGTTCGATTATAAAAAGCATCTGTAAGTTCACTTTTTACAGGTGAAACTAAATATTTTCCTACAGTCACCTCTTTTTCAGTCATATATTTACGTTTAGTCCACATTGTGGGGTGAAAATCAAACAAATCAAAAGATTCGTCTAATATTTGTTTTCTAAACTCTAGCTTTGCCTTAGAAGATACAAAATCATTTAAGAAAGCTATATTTAACTGATCATTCACATTATCTAGCTGCCTAAAACTTTGGTCGAATGCATTTAGACGGATATTAGACAAGAATGAAACTTCATTATATTCGAGAGCTTCCTCTGAATCTTTGGAGTTTTGATCTACTAAAAAAGATCTATACATTTTTCTAATATGTGATGCATCTACATCGTTTAAATAAATCTCAAAGCTATTATTTTCATTCACAAAATCCAAAGATGCTAATTTTTTCATTAATTTTACTGGAAAATCATAGTTATTGACTGCATGCAATAAGATCTTTAAACTACTCTGTTTATGATGATTTAATGATAGATAATTTTCTATAACCTTTGTCAGTATCGTAGTTTGAGCTGTTGGATCAGTACCTTGTCCGCTTTCAAGGTAACTTTTTATAGGTTCTAAAATTGTATAATCATCACAAACTTCTGAAATGTGAAGCAAACTTTCTTCATTGCTATTGACATTAAACAATCTAAATACTTCTGGGTAGTAAGGAGTGCTAAAAGCTTGTTCTAAGTCACTAAAATATAAATCTTCTTTAATTATTGGAAGATCATTTTTGAGAATATAATAATCTAGAAACTCAAAAGTATGTTTAAGCTTAACAAAATAAGATATTAATCTCAATGGATGATATGAAGGAATTATAATCGAATCTTCATTTCCAACTCTCACTGTTAATAAAGAAAGAAATTTTTCAATAACTTCTTTTTTAAATTTATCATTATCACTATTTTCATATTGAATTTGACTCAATTTTACATATATTTTGCTAAGTCCTTCTATTCTTTGAAAGTCAAAAGGTTTTTTATCAATATTGCTTCTAATATCTAATTGTTCTAAAATACAAGAATACTCTTTTATAAATTGTGAAAAAAGTTCTTGAAATAAAGCAAAAGTGTCAACTGGCAATAGTTCTTTTGCAACTTTTAAAATATTTTTACTCGCTATGACATTATCACAAGAAGTTGGGAACAGCCTATACCCTGCATTATTACCTCTACTTTCTAATGAGCTAAAATCAAATAAGGTTAATGGTTTTTTTTCACCTTTTTCAGAACCTGTAGATCTATATACTGTATTAGCATACAAGCAATTATTTTTCAAATGTACTTCTATAGAGTCTATATCATCTTTGTAACCACTCAACATGCTATTGGGGTTAAAAGACCATATAAATTTACGTTCAGCAAGCTTTTCACCACTTGAATTTTGTGCTTGAATTATAAAATGTAATTCATTGGAAGATTTTGACAAACTTCCTTTTTTATATTTTTTTACAATAGGATTTTTCTTATCATTTTTTAGTTTATCATTAATACTTTCAATGAAGTTAAAATCAAAATGAATAACTTTTGATATAGAGTTTAAAACAGAATATCTCTTATTCAAATAGTTTATGGCATATTTAGAATAGTTCCTCATAATAGCAATGGTTTGAGACTGCTTTAAAGACACACTAATATATTCTATATCATCAGTATCTGATTTAAGTTTTTTTACTGTCTCAAGAATACCTAAAATAAAGTCATTTGATTTTGATTGAGACGGATATAAAAATTTATCCCATTTATTTCTTAGTGACTTACTATCCTCTATATATCCTTTGTATGTTTTATAAATCGGTTCAAGTATAGATCTTAAGCTATCTCTTTCTTTTGGAGGTAATTCATCATATTGCAATAAACTTTCTATTATATGGTCGCTGATATCAATATCTTTTTCTTCGAGCAACTCTTTAGTTTCTAAGCCTAGTTTTTTTGATGTATCAGATTTTGTCTTTTGAAATAATCTAAAAATATAATCACTATACCAATCTAATTGACTGAATTCTTCTTTGTATTTACTAATTTCTCTTGAATCTGCTTTTATAAATTTTTCAATCAATTTTTGTTTATCTATATCCAATAGAGAAAAATCATCGTCTAATTCTTTTGTTTCAATATTTTTATAATATTTTTCTTCAAGTTCGTCAACACTTATGGTTTTATTACCAATTCTCTTAGATAGTCCAGCAGATATTGCTTTCAGATCTTTTATAAATTTTCTTATCTCCTTTTGAGTAATTGAATCAACTTTCTTTAAAGCTTCAAAACATTTATGACACTTGAAAGAATTCAATTTATCAAGAGAAAGTCCCATTGCATCTTCTAATGGATATCCATCATCAACCATGTAACTTAGAATAGAAGCAATAAAGTTTTCCATTTCGAATGGACTTAAACCTTCAATTTCTTTTAATAAAACTTTACAAATATTTTTCAAATTTTGTTTTGACTTACTACTTAAAACATTGTTTTCTATTAACTCTATAACTTTCTCAAACTCAGCACTTATATCATCTGGAGTCAGTGTGCTTATATCATTTAATGTGTCTATAGTTTCATTTGTAATAAAAACCATATAAGAGACATTTTCAAAAGAAACGGAAGAGCTTTTTACATTTTCATTTCTGTATTGAGCCATAACTTCATGACTTACACGAATACAATTTTGATTTGGACTAAATAGTGGTAATTTCTCATCTACAAGCAAAAGAATATTATGATAAGTTTCTGAAGAAAAATAATTAATTAATGATTCAAAAGTAGCTACTGGATAATTTCTCAAAATAAACTTGCCACTTGTTCCATTCTTAACGGATATTTGACTTTCTTCAATAATTTTATTTATGATGTATTTACTTATAATACTCATCTTTTATATTCTCCCGTGTCTATTGATAACATATGCATATCCATCTGATTTACTTTCAAGTAATCCTAGTGCCCGCAACCTTTCAAAAAGTCTTTTTTCATTCTTTTTAAAATCATTTTCTGAATATATCTCATTTAACAAAGTGGAATGTTTATTACTTATAATAAAGCCATATTTGTCATATAACAAATCTACAAAACTTTCGAATGTCAACCTACTTTCTATATTTATTAAAACTAATGTTTTTAACCATTCATCGCTAGCTAAATATCTATAACTATTCGTTTTTTTAACACTTGCTAATCCAACGCCTTTAAATAAGACTCTATGTATTGAAGTTAAATCACTTTTTGCTTTTAAAACTATCTGCTTCCAAATCTTTTGTTTAATATCTTCTATGTTTATTTCTTCATTTTCTTGATCTTCATCATCAAAATAGTTCAGTTCATCATTTAGTTTTTGGAGAAGTATATCTTTGTCATTTATATGACTAATTGATTCCATATATTCATTAAATTTTTTTTCAAGAGCTTCGAGCGGTAAATCCTCATTTATTTTATATATTTGCCTTGAAGACCTACGGACATGGTCACTTTTAGGAGCCAACAACTCCACAGGATAGATTATTTTTTCTTCCTCATTTTTTAATAAACTTGTTTTAGTTACTTCTAGTGCTCTAGTAAGAATAAAATGAACCATATAATAAGCAGAAATAGAGGAAAAATGTTCAAAAATGTCATTATGGCTGATATTGGATTCTAATAACTTAATTAAGTCATCAACTAACTGATCAAATATTACATGAGAATCTGTACTTAAAAAACCAAGTTGTGTATCTTCAGTATAGACATTTAAATCATCTCTAAGAATATCTAGAAGATCACTCCATCTTTTATTTTGGTTTGAGCTATAAAATACTTGTAACATTAATTTCTTCAATTTATCTGCATTTTTTCCTCTACTAACCATTAGGTATAAAACTTCTCCTCCGCGTGAAAAAATAGTTCTATCCAATGAAAAGTCACGCACATCTAATGCGGTAAAAACTGTTTTAAAAGAAAAAGGAAATAAAAATTTTACACCCCATTTTCTACCAGTACTCATACCTAGTGAAGCGTTTCTTAAAGTCTTTATAGATCTAATAAAGGCATCTACTGAACTGAACTTTTCTTTTAAGTAATTATAATCATATGGTTTATCTATATTAGATTTCAAAACATACTCAATATTTTTCCATTTTTCATCTTCTTCTTTAGAAGATTTAGCAACTGATTCAAGTTCAGCAAAATTATTATAAATTATATTTCTAACTTGAATATCTTTATTAAATACAGATGTAGACAAACTTGTATCAAATAATTTATCAATTCTTGCATGACTTGCACATACGTTAAA
>JAQVGG010000004.1 GCA_028696815.1 Candidatus Altimarinota bacterium | reverse complement strand
ATTTTTTTACAATTCTATTTTTTATTGTTTAATTATATTTTTCTAAAATATTATCTATATAAGTTACTGAACTAATTTTGACTTCATCAGATGTTCATCTAGTTCAAACTCTTATAAAATCTATTCATGATTCTTGAGCAAAAAGCTTATCCATATCTCAGTCTCAGATATATAAACTATTTTTATAGAAATTTTCATCTTGAGTATACTCTTTAAAAATATCTATATGATCTTTTCATTTTAATACTTCGTCACTTCAATAAATTAACTCAAAACAATCTTCTATACTTCAGTCTTTAAGGGTTTCTTTAGCAAATCTAGTAGAGCTTCATGTTGTCAAAAATAATCTGTATTTTTTTGATAACTTTCTTATTTTTTTTTGAACTCATGGTATAAAACTCACTTTGTTTCTAAGTGTATTTAAAAGTATATATAATTCTTTAGTTACTTTTTCTGCTGTGATTTTATTATCAAATACTGTTTTCATTTGTTCTAATAAACTCATACCCTGACTATTTTGTAGATAATATCTAGCAGTATCTTCTAGGTCTGGATAGTTTTTGAAAAAATAATTTCATATTACATCTATTATCTTATTTGTTGAACAGATCAACGTTCAATCAAAATCAAAAATTAAGTACTTTTTCATATTTAATTATTTTTTACTTTTTCTAAAATACTATTTAAGTTAGAATACTTTTCTGAAAAAAATCTTTTTCAGTCTATGAACTTTTTTATAAATAAGTTATCATAATAGTTACTATCTTTATTCCATAAATCTGGTAGTAAATGAAGTCAGTTTTTATAGTAATATAATGCTAAATCATTTTTTCATAAATACTCCAATAATTCTCCGCAATAAAAATAATTTTCAGGACTGGGGAAGTTTTTAGTTAGTTCTGTACAGTTATTTTCTATATCTATTAATTTAGAACTTATTTTAGAATAAAAATAAAATTCTCATTTATAATATCAATATTTTAATCATTTATCATATTGTCAGACACTATAATAATAATCAGGATTATATTTAAAAATCTCAATAGATTTTTCATACAGTTTATTAAATGCATAAGTTTCTGCTTTATAAAAATTATATGAACTGTATAATCATACAATTGATATGAAACTAATAATTAACATTAAACTATATTTTAAATAAACTTTTTCTATATATTTTATTTGTACTTTTTTAGTAAATTTTGCTACAAATAGTAAAAATACTAAATATGAAACTATAGAAGCAAAGTTTAGTATAGTAAAAATAAAAAATATTATTATAGTATGTGTATAATATTCATTTTTTATTTTTTTCTCTTTAATAAGGTATTTTATAAAAATATAAAGAGTGTATCAAAATAAACTAATTCATAAAAATCATGTATGATAAAAAATATTTAGTAAGATATTATGGGGTCTATCTGCAGTAAATCATATATTTTCAAAAATATACAAATAGATAGATTTTGATTTTTCAAAGGTTAAACTTAAAGTATCAAATCAGTATCAAAATAAAAAGTTTTTAGGATTTAAAAATATTAAATCTAAGGTAGAACTCCATATAAAAAATCTTGAGATAAATGATTGCAATTTTTCTGGATAAGTAAAAAATACAGTAATTCAAATACTTATTAAAATAATTAGTGTAGTTATAAAAAAAATGTAATTATTTTTTATAAACTTAAATTTATGATTTAATATATAAGTACAATATAATATAAAAATTATTATTCACCAAACAGATTTTGTAAGAAATAGGCAAATAGTTATAGTTATAAGCACAAATAAGTATTTATAATTTTTTTTATTAAATATTTTGTTTAATAAAAAGGGGATAGATAGTAGTAGAAAAAGTACAAGATAATTTGGATGTCATAAACTAGAAATAGCTCTATTTCAGAGATCTCAATAGTCAAAACTAGGTATATAGTATTGCCATATTCATAAGATAGATATAAAAAATGCAGAAAATATAAAAGTTTTAATTAATATGTTTGTAAATTCTTTTTTCTGATTATTTATTACTATAAATAATCATAGTAAGTTTATAAGCATAATTAATCAGTGTCATTTGCTATTATCTCAGAAAAAAGATACTAGTGGTGATATAGAAAATAGTGTTGATAAAATTAGTATGATAAAAATAAAAGTGATAAAAAGGGGTACTTTAATCTCTCTATCGCTAAAAAAAGATTTTATAAAATATAAAAATATAATAAATGATGACAAAATATTAAAATATATAACTTTTGTGAACTCAAAGTTTCAATTTACATATAAAAAATCTAGCTTTATTCAAACTAGATCAAATAAGTGAGAATTAATAAATGCTATACTAAATAATAAAATAACAAGAAGTATTTTAATAATTTTTTCTAACATAAAACATTGGTTATATTTTTATAATTCAATCGTTTTTACTATATCTTTAAGTTGTTCAAAAGTATTTTCTAATTTTAATATCTCTTCTTTTGAAAAAAATCTATACTCATCTATCTCTTCTTCTTGTATCTTTATATCTCAAGATTTTATTTTAGCTAAAAACACATATTCTAATTTTTTCACATATCAGTATTTTTTCGATTCATATTTTATCTTGTATACTGCTAAAGGTAAAGGTTTTTCATTTATACCATCTATGTTAAATACCATTTTACTTCAATGTATTTTTATTTCAAGATTTAATTCCTCTTTTATCTCTCTTTTTAAAGCTTTATAAACTGTTTCACCTGATTCTATATGTCATCCTGGTAAAACCCAATTTGTACCTTTTTTATGGCGAACGAATAAAAATTTTTGCTCATCATTTATTAAAAATGCCCTTACTACTTGTCTCATAATTATTAATTATTAATATGTAATTGTTTACTTGGTTTTCAAAAAAGATATCATTGAGAATATCATACTCAAAGTATCTCAAGTGTATTTTGTTCTTTTTCAGTTTCTACTTTTTCTGCAATAACTTTTGCAAATATAGAATGAGAAAATTCTACCATTGATCTTACAACTCTTTGTTTTGTTTTATTTTTATTGATATCAGTTATTAAGCTACCATCAATTTTTATAAAATCAGGAGAAAATTTAACTATTCTAACATAATTAGAATATCACGTTCAAAAATCATCAATAGCGATTTTTATTCAAGCTTTTTTAAGTTTCAATATATTTTTTAGCAAAGTATTATTATCTTCTTCAGTAACACTTTCTAATATTTCTACTGTAAGTTTTTCTCAAGATATTTTCTTTCTTTCCAATACTCTTATAATATACAATATTATATTATTATCTAATAAATCATTTTCATCAAGATTTATAGATATATTTTTTCAACTTTCTTTAATTTTATTAATTCAAGATAATATAGCAATTTTTGTAACTCTATGCATAAGTCAGTATTTTTTTGCAACTGGTAAGAAAATATCAGGAGAAATTATTTGTCCATTTTCATCTTCCATTCTTATTAATAATTCGTATTTTTCATTTTTTCAAGATTCATTATTTCTTATAGGTTGAAAAAATGGATATATTTTTCAATTTTCAAGTGCGTGAATAAGTTGATTATAAATTCTTAATTCTTTTTCATGTTTTTCTTTTAATTCAGTACTCATTCCTTCAGTAAATAGAGTGAATTTTCATTTTTTTTCAGACTCTCATATAGCTATAAAAGCTTTATTTAAAAAAGTATCTGCATTTGTGCATGGAAATTCTGATTCAACTCATCAGGCTGATAGGTTTATAGGTATCTCTAATTCTGTTTCTACTCAGGCAATTTTTATACAAAATGTATGATTTTTATTACCAATAAAATTTTTAATAACTTGGCTTTGTGATCAATTTTTAGGTATCAGTCAAAATTCCATTGCTGAAATCCTATATAAAGTATATCATAGTTCTTCGAACTTAATTAATTCTAATATAATTTTTCCTAATATTTCATTTCATGTTATATATCAATACAAGGAATTGATTTTTGAAAAATTATTAATTTTAATAATATATGCTTTTTTCTTTCATCTTAAATCTTTTAAGAATTTTCTGATGTTTGGAAAACCTGTTTGAGAATCCAAATCAATCATATCTTCAATTTCGTCAGGTGTAAAAAAGAGTTTTTTTCAATTATTTTCTAATATATCTTTAACTATTTTTGATATTCATATATATATTAAATTTTCTGAGTTTTCAAGAGCATTAAACAGATTATCTTCCAAATAATCATTTCATGAAGTTTGTATATTGAACTCTTTTGATAAAATTATAATACCTAAAACGAATTTTCTAACATTAGCTGATAGTGTATGTTTGGCTTCAGCATATTTTCATTCTTTTATTATATCAAAAGCATAAAAAATATCATCTGAGTTAAATGTAAAATCACTTACTTTTAGATTATTTAAATTCATTATATATATGATTATTTATAATACTACAATACTATTATTTATTTTAAAATAAAATTTTTTTATTATTAAAATTTATATCAACTTTTTTATCATATATTCTCACTCAAGCTCATATCATCTTTTTTCATAGTATTGTCTAACTCACACTCAAGCTATAACAGCTAAACGCTCATATCAATATTTTTTAGCTATAGATTCAGCTTCTGTTATAAGACGTTTACCAAATCCTAAGTGTTGTCCAAAAGTGCTTCAGGCTTCTCAAATAGATAGTTGATCTCAAAATGTATGTATCTCTCTAATCAGAGCTGCTCAATTTAGTTCAGGTAAAACTTCTAATATATCTTTGTCTACCAAAGGTAACCTTAATCTAAGAAGAGAAAAAATAGTTCTATCTTCTGGATCTTCAAATGTTAAGAAGTACTCTTTTCAATTTGATGCATCATATTCAAATGTATGCATAACTGCATTTTGAGGATTGTTTTTCCCGTCTTTTATCTCTCTGTGTCTTATATCAATAAGTTTAACTCATTCCTTTTTTAATCTATCCTCAACTATTTGTCTTAAGTTTGCTATTTTTGATCATTCAAGGATTTCACTTGCCGGTATATCTCTGTATGTTCTATTTAGTCTTACATATTCTGGAATCATAGTTTCAAGCTCTTTTGTTAGCTCAATTAAAGTCTCATCATCGTATGCTTTAAATCATCAAGCTTTCCATACTTCAGTAAGCTCAGATTTATCAGTTACAACCATGGGATAAATTTTTAGCTCATCTGGTCTAAAATCGGGGTTATCAAAAACTTCTTTTAAAGATTTTTTATCTAATTCAGGAGTTGAACCCAGTAAGTTTGGCATCATATGAGCAACTACTTTAAATCAAGCATCTTTAAGTAATTTAGTTGCTTTTATAGATTCAGTATTTGTATGTCATCTTTTGTTTAATTTGTTTATTTCATCGATTGTAGTTTGGTATCAGATCTCTACTCTAGTTACACCATATCTTCTAAGTCTTGCAATTTCTTTGGGAGTTATCCAATCTGGACGAGTTTCAATTGCTATACCTATAACTCTACATCTAGCTGTCTGGTTTAGTTTTTTTGCCTCTTCTAGAGTTTTACTTTCTTTCATTTTATAACTCTCTTTTATCTTGAAGCTTGCAAATCTATCGCTACTTAAGTCAGTTTTTTCAATATACGCTTTCATATCATCATAACTATTAAAAGCATCATATATTCACTTGATAAAATTTTCTTGATATTCTTTTGGGTAAACTGACCATGTTCCACCGATAATTCTTACATCATTTTTTTCTATCTTGTGTCATGTAACTTCTAAAGCTCTAAGTCTATTATGTATCTGCATAACAGGATCAAACTTATTTAACTGAGCTCTCTGTACCGCGGGTTCATTTGGTATATAAGATTTTGGAAGTCACTCAAAAGTAGGGCAATATATACATTGTCCTGGACATCCAAATGATTCTGTTAATAGAGATATAACAGTTACTCATGACAAGCTTCTTACTCATCTTTTTCTAAGTATTTTTTTAAGTCTTAAGTCCTCTTCTAGTTCAGAGTTTGCTATAAGTTCATTGTATCTTTCTAAAATCTCGATTGATGAAATAGGTTTTTCAATTTTATATTTTCAATAAATCTTATTTTTTATTTTATGAAAAGCGTCTTTTGTAAACTGTCATCCTGAGTTTATTTCTGGATTTAATTCAAGTAGTCATGCTCTCAATATTTCATCTATAATTTGAGTTTTATCAGTCATTAAAATCGTATTAAATTTAAAACTTTGAAATTATAGTAAATAAGTATTTTTTTTCAAATGAAATATTGGTTTATTTTTATTGCATTTATATTTAATTTAAATATAATAAGTATAACTTTTCTTACATTTCTAACTTTTAAGATAAATGAAAAAAAATTTTTGTGATATTAAATTACTTTGAACTGTAACTATAGGTCCTAAATGACAAATTGTTATTCCTAAAGAAATCAGAGATAAACTAGCTTTAGAATCTGGTGATAGTATGTCTGTATTATTAAAAGATGATAAATTTATATGACTTGTTAGAAACAAGGATTTAAATGAACTTATGGAGTTTGTAAATAGTGAAAAAAACAAAAATTAATTATTATTTTAATATCAATATATGAAAAAAATCTTTTTAAGTTTATTTTTAGTTACACTTTTAGTCTCATGTAGTTGAGATTCTATGGAGGATGTTTGAAATAACACAAGTGAAAAACAGGATTTTTTTATTGAAACAAAAAAGCTATCTGATTTTTTATGAAGTTTTCAGATTAAAAAGAGTTGAAAAATAAATCCAACTCAAGATATAACTATTAGCTCAAATGCAAATTGAAGAGTATGAAATATATTTGTAAAAGAATGAGATAGAGTGTATGTTTGATCAAATCTAATATCTATGCAAGATACTGTTGCAAATTATGCTCTTAATCTAGATAAAGCTAGACTCTCAGTTGAAAGCGTTGAGATTAATTATGAACAAACTAAAATAAATCTTGATAAAGCAGTTGCTGATACTAAATTAAATTTAGAAAAATTACAAAAAGATTATGAGATATTACAAAAAACTATAGAAGAAAACATAGCATCAGCAAAAATTAATTTAGATAATTCTATAACAAATTCTAACTCATCTCTTTTTTGAACTAATTCATGAGCTTCAAAAGCAGAATTAGATTATAATAATTTAATAAAATCAAATCAAGAGCAAATAAGAAGCTTTGAGACATCTGTACATAAAGATTATTTAAATCTAAAAAACCTATTTTCTGATATAATTAATTTTTCAGATAGATTACTTTGAGTTACAGAGTTAAATAAAAATCAAAATGATTCTTTTGAAAATTATTTATGAGCTAAGAATACTGCTTTAAAAAATGAATTAGAAAACGAATTATTAAAATTAATCTCATTTAAAAAAGAAAAATTTGATTCTATAGAATCAAATTGATTTGATATAGATAAGTTAGATTATATATTATGAGTATGAGAAGAAGGATATAAGCTAACTATTTTATTTTTAGATAAACTTGAAGACTTATTTGATTATAGCGTAGAAAGTACAGAATTAACAAGTTCTGATATATCAACATATAAAATAACAGTTAACACATATCAAACGACATTACAATGAAACTATAGTGCATTTTTAACTTTTAAAGCAAGTGTAGATAGCTTTTTAAGTACATATAAAAACACTGAAGATGCTTTAAAAAAACAACTTGATATAAATGAAGAAAATGCACAAATAACATATAATAAAGTTTTACTTGATTCTCAAAATCAATTAAATAGTATGGAATCAGCTATTAAAAATGCACAAATAAATTATGATAATTCTATAAAAACTAGAGATATAACTTTACAAAATTTAGAAAATCAGATTTCTATAGCGAAAAATACTAGATCTCTTGCTCAAAATGAGTATTCTAAGCTATCTATCACTTCTCCTATAGTTTGAGTTGTTTCAGATATAATGGTTGATAAATGACAAGAAGTAAATATATGAATGCCTCTTATAAAAATATCTAGTTTAGGTGACTCTGAAATAAATATAGCTGTATGATACAATCAACTTGATTATTTTAAAGTTTGAAAAAAAGTTATAGTAAAGTATTTATGAAATAATTTAGAATGAATTATATCTTCAGTTTCACCAAATGCTGATAATAACTTAAATTATAAAGTACAAATTCTTGTTAAAAGTGATGTAAAATTAGCTTGAAATATAGTCGATGTTTATTTAGATGTAGAGCTTTGAAAAACTTTACTACCATTATGAATTATAAAAATTAAATCTGATGGACTTGCTCAGATAAACACGTTGTCTTGAACTATTTTAAGCACTCAGAATATTTATTTCTGAGAGTTTTATTGAGATAAGATTGAAATAAAATGATGTGTTGGTTTAAGTGCAGAAGATTGTAATAATTTAGATATAGTTATAAATGACATGAGTAATTTTGATGAAGAAAAGTTTAAACTAATAATTAAATAAATGCTTAAAAAAAATATATATGATAAATTTAAATTCATTTTTTACATTTTGGGTAAAAAACACAAGAACAAGTTTTTTAATTATATTTTTAATACTTGTTTCTTGAGTATTTTCTTTATATACAATTCCTAAAGAATCAAGTCCTGATATTAAGTTCGGTATTATTAATATTGTTGTAACTTACTCTTGAGTTGACCCCGTTACAATGGATAGTCTAATCACCGAAAAAATAGAAAATGAGATAGAAGATATAGATGGTATAAAAAAGATAACTTCATCATCTTCAGTCTGAACTAGTGTTGTAACAGTAGAGCTTGATACATGAATCGATACTAGGGATACTATGACTGATATAAGAGATAAGTTAGATAGAGTTAGTTTTCCAGAAGATGCTTCCGATCCAGTTGTTGTTGAGATAAGTGCTAATAATACTTTAATATATGAAGCATTACTTTATTGAGATGAAAACATTTTTGATGAGTTTACTCTTACTCAAAAAGCTAAATTGATAAAAAGTAAATTGGAATGAAAAAATGGAATTTCTGACATAGAAATATGATGACTTGATAATTTAAATTGGTGATCTTCATGAATGAAAAGTGCAGATTATGAGATAAAAGTTTTACTTGATAAATCAAAAGTAGAACTTCTTGGTTTATCTGTACCTGAGATAGTATCGTCAATAAAAACTAACAATAAAGATGTACCAATTTGAAATTTTGAGCTTTGAGATTTAAGTTATGATTTTAGATTTGAATGAGAATTAACAAGTTTAGATGATTTAAAAGAAGTTATTGTTAAGCAAGATACTTATTCAAAAGTAATGCTTAAGGATATAGCTGAATTTAAACTTGAATATCCATGAGGTGATATAAATAAAATCTGATTTTTTAGCAAAAACTGATATAATTATGTATCTATAGTTTTTAATAAAAGTACTTGAGCTAATGTATTTGATGCATCAAGAGAATCAAAAACTGCTTTAGAAAAACTTATATCTGAAGATAAACAGTTTCAATGACTTTGAGTTGAGTACTCAAAGGATATGAGCGAGGCTATTATAAAAGACTATGAAAATTTATCATCAACTGCACTTTCAACTATTGTACTAGTATTTATAACTATAATGTTTTTTGTATGATTGAGAGAATGAATCATTGCTTCACTTTTGATTCCTCTTGCATTTATGATAACCTTTATAGTTTTGGATTTACTTGGACTAAGTCTAAACTTCTTAACTAACTTTTCTCTTGTTTTAACTTTATGAATTGCAATAGATACAGTAATAGTAATTATTGAGTGAGCTTCAGAAAAAATGAAGCTAGGTTTTCATAGAAAAACAGCAATACTTATGGCTATTAGGGACTTTAAGTCTCCACTTATAAGTGGTACAGCCACTACACTTGCTGCATTTTTACCACTTATGTTTTTACCATGAATTGTATGAAAATTTTTATCTTATATACCTATTACTGTTTTTTCTACACTTTTAGCAGCGTTAGTTTTATCATTAACTCTAAGTTCAGCTATATTTGTAAAGTTTATGAAATCAAAACCGTACTTTTATAGAGATAAAAAATCAGAAAAAAATCTAAGAGAAGAAGATAAAGAAAATCTAATTATAGATAGAGATGAAAAAGAAGAAAGATTACATGAACAGTTTACTTTAAGAGAAAGATTTTTAAATTTTGTAGGAGTGTATTATGAAAAATTACTGTACAATGTATTAACTAAAATATCTTATAAGTTATCTTTTATATTTATACCTTTTATACTTCTTATTTTAACATTTGTATTTTTATCACCAAGAATAGGTTTTGTACTTTTTCCTTCCTCTGATGAATCTATAATTAATATAGATATAAAATGACAAAGTTGATTATCTGAAGACTATATGATACAGTTTGTTCCATATATAGATGAGTCTTTTGAATCACTTGAAGAAATAAAAGTTTATTATACAAAAATCAGTAATAATAGTATATCAATATATGTAGATTTAATTGATAGAGATTTAAGAAAAGATAGATGATTAATGAATGTATTTCAAGTTGAAAGTTTTTTAGATGAAAAACTTTGAGTGCTTAGATCAGAGTGACTTGATGTCTCAGTTGCTGCTCTTAAGTGATGACCGCCAACTTGATCTGCTGTTTGAATAAAACTTAAATCGGATTCTGCACAAAATTTTGATTTACTTAAAGAGGTTACATTAGATTTTGAAAAGTATTTAGAAGTATTAAAGTGAGCAAAAAATATTACAACTTCATCATCTGATTCACCATGACAATTTGTGTTTCAATTTGATAAAGAAAAATTATCAAATGTATGATTAAATCAAGATGATATATTATCTCAAGTCTATTTTTTTACAAATCCTTTAAAAGCATGATCTATTAAATCATCTCTTGAGGATAATGAGATAGTTGTTTTATATAAGGATTTTGAAGAAACACTTAATCCAGATGATGTAGAAAATATAATTGTAAACACAAAAATTTGAAAAATTAGAGTTTGAGATTTTGCAAATTTTGAATTTAAAAAAGCTGTAAATTCTATTACAAGAGAAAATGGAGATGTTGTTATATCTGTTTGAAGTGATGTAGAGGATTGATATCTTCCAACTCAAATACAGCCATTACTTGATATGTTTGCTCAAGACTATAATTATCCAGAATGAATTTCATATATAAAATCATGAGAGTCAGAAGAAAATAAGGATTTAATCATTTCTACCATTCAGTCATTTTTTATAGCCGTATTTCTTATATTTTCAATTTTAGTTTTTCAATTTAATTCTTTTAGACAACCACTTATTGTACTTTATTCTATATTTCTTGCTTTATTCTGAGTTAATGTTTGACTTTTCTTAACTTGAAATCCATATAGTATGACATTTGGTATAGGATTTATAGCTCTAACTTGAGTTGTTGTAAATGATGCTATAATACTTATTGATAGATTAAATAAATGAATACAGTACACAGAATCTCATATAAAATGAAAAATTAATTATATTGAACAAATAATTATTGCTTGAAAATCTAGACTCCAACCAATAATTGTTACAACACTTACTACTATTTTCTGAATATTACCTCTAGCACTGCAAGATGAGTTTTGGGCTTGATTAGGTTTTACAATTATTTTTGGTTTATTTGTATGAAGCTCTATGACACTATTAGTAACGCCTGCTTTATATCAAATATTAGTTTTAAGAAATAAACTAAAATAGTACAATTATTATTTAAAAATATATTTTTAAATTAGCAAGTTAAAAATATATTTTTTTATTGCTTTTTATTCAAATTATCATTATATTCTAGTAAGAATTAAGTCATAATAATTTAATTTTTATGTTTAAAATAATAAAAAAGGTTTGTTTGTTTTATTATGAATGATTTAGAGATTTAACAAGCTTTTGAAAAGAATTATGGTTTTGGGTATGAGTAAAAATAATTTTTTTAATAATTCTAGCTGTTATTTTTTTTCCAGATGTATTATATGAAAACTTTGATAGTGATACAGAGAGAGCTGATTATGTTTGAAATAACTTGCTAGATATAGAAAGAGATTAATGTATTTTTTAAAATTTTTATTTTTTAATTTTATCTTTATGGTGGATGTTGCTTTGGTAGATTGGTCTAGAGCGCTATTTGCGTTAACTGCTTTGTACCATTGGTTATTTGTTCCTTTTACTCTATGAGTAACTTTCATTATAGCCATAATGGAAACTATTTATATAAGAACTTGAAATTCTGAGTGGAAAAAAATAGCTCAATTTTGGATTAGAGTTTTTGCTATAAATTTTGCAATCTGAGTTGCAACATGAATTATATTAGAATTTGAATTTTGAACAAATTGGTCAAATTATTCTTGGTTTGTTGGTGATATATTTTGAGCACCACTTGCTATTGAAGGCATTATGGCTTTTTTTATGGAAACAACATTTTTAGCTATACTTCTTTTTTGATGGGGAAGAGTTAGTGATAAAGTGCATATGTTTGCAGCTTGGATGACTGCTATAGGATCAAATTTATCAGCTGTTTGGATACTTATTGCAAACTGATGGATGCAAAACCCAGTATGAATGGTTTTTAATCCAGAATCAATGAGAAATGAGATGTGAAATTTCTGGGAAGTTATATTTAATCCAGCAGGAATGGATAAATTTTTACATACTATAAGTTCATCATATACTTTTGCGTCTGTGCTTGTAGTTTGAATAAGTGCTTGGTATCTATTAAAGAAAAGAGAAAGAAGTTTTGCAAAAAAGTCTATAATTGTAGCTTCAACTTTTTGACTAATTGCTTCAACTTTAAATATAGTTACTTGAGATATATCATGACAATATGTTGCACAAAAACAAACTATGAAATTAGCATCAATTGAAGCTTTATATGACTGACAAGAATGAGCTCCATTTACAGTCTTTGCAACCTTTGCAGATAAAAACAATGACGGTATTTATGAAAAGTATAATTATATAGAAATACCTAAAGCTTTATCACTATTACTATGATGGAACACAAAATTTTTTGTTCCCTGAGTAAATGATTTATTGTACTGAAATTCAGAATATTGAATTGTATCTTATATAGATAGAATAAGAAATTGAAAAATTGCTATTCAAGCTTTAGCTGATTTTAGAGAAGCAAAAAAAGCTTGAGATGAAACAGCAGCAGAAGTGTACTTAACAACTTTTAGACAATATGAAAAAGATTTCTGATATGGGTATTTTGATGAAACTAATCTAGGAGAATTAGTGCCTCATATACCAATTCTTTTTTATTCTTTCCGTTATATGCTTTTGATTTGATTTACTTTACCATTATTTTTACTTTTAATACTTATATCAACTTACAGAAATAAAATAGATAAAAATACTTTTTTACAAAAAACAGCAATACTTTTTATTCCGCTTGTATATTTAGCTACAGAACTTTGATGGGTAGTTGCTGAGGTAGGTAGGCAACCTTGGGTAATTCAAAACTTAATGCCAACTAAAATGTGAATGACTTCAAATACAGTTTGAGACCTACAATTTGTATTTTTTATGTTTGCAATAATATTTACTATTTTACTTATAGCTGCATTAAAAATAGTTATAGCTGAAATTATAAGATGACCTAAAATTGAAGAATCAAAATAATTATTTTAAATTTTATATCATAATTTCTTTAATATGTTTGAAACTTTATCATATTTACAATTACAACAATATTGGTGGATATTGGTTTCTATTTTAGGTTCTTTGTTAGTATTTTTACTTTTTGTTCAAGGTTGACAAGTACTTTCAATACTTTTAGCTAAGAATGAAAAGGAAAGAACATTTATACTGAACTCAGTTTGAACAAAATATGACTTAACATTTACAACTCTGGTTACATTTTGATGAGCATTTTTTGCTTCTTTTCCACTTTTTTATTCAACTTCTTTTGGTTGAGCTTTTTGGGTATGGTTTGCTATACTATTTCTTTTTATACTTGAATGAGTTTCGTTTAAATATAGAACAAAAGCTCAAAACTTTTTATGAACAAAAACATTTAATATATTTTTATTTTTAAATGGACTTTTAGCTCCTCTACTTTTATGAGTAGCTGTTGCAACATTTTTTACGGGATCAAACTTTATAGTAAATAAAAACAACTTTGTAGATTTAGGAGGGTCTTCTATGTATATATCTTCATGGACTTCACCATTTCACTGATTAGAAGCTTTATGGAATGTTAAGCAATTAGCATTTATTACAAATATATCATTGTGACTTTCTGTACTTTTTTTGTCTATTGTTCTAGCTTTACTTTATATAACACATACGATTAAAAGTAAACCACTTGTAGCTAGGGCAAGAAAAGCATTGATTCCATATACTTTTGTGTTTTTAGTTTTCTTTTTAACTTTTGTTTGAAAATTGTTGACTATAGATTGATTTGCATATGATCCAACTACAATGCATGTTAGTATGGAGGCCTATAAGTATCTAAACAACTTTTTAGAAATGCCTATAGTACTATGATTATTTTTACTATGAGTTATTATGGTTTTGATATGAATTGTTGCATGAATATTATGAAAATGTAAAAGACCATTTTGGGTGAGTGCACTAGGAACTATACTTGTAGTATTTTCACTTTTTGTAGTAGCTTGATTTAATAATACATCTTTCTATCCTTCGCTTTATGATTTACAGAGTTCTCTTACAATACAAAATGCATCATCAAGTATTTATACATTAACAGTTATGGGTTATGTATCATTATTAATCCCATTTGTTTTAGCTTATATTATTCGGGTATGGAGAATATTAAATAGAAAACCAGTATCATCGGCAGATTTAAACAAAACTTTTGAAGTATACTAATATAACTTAAAGCTTAACCTTATTTATTAAGAATCAAATTATGAATCAATTAATGGAAATAATAAATCTTTGAATTGTAATTAAATTAATTGCTTGGCCACTTTTTTTAGTTATATCTTTGATGATTATTTTAACTATTATAAAAAACTATGAATTAAAAAAACCAACTAAAAGATAAAAAGTGTATTTGTAAAGGAAAAAACACATAAAATAATAATGTAAATTTTGCTTTTATTATTTTAGTTTGGTATAATTTTTATGTAATTTATATTTAATAACATATTTCACACATGACTAATACAAAAAAGAGAGTAGTAATTATCTGAGGTTGATTTGGATGAATAAGAACTTTTTATAATCTAGCTTGAAATAAAAAATTTGAAATTACTTTAATAGATGCTAGAAGCACGCACTCAGTAAAACCTGTTATGCCTGAAGTAGCATACGAAGACAAAGTGATTGAAAAAACTAGATTTGAATTAAGGCCTGTTATAGAAAAAAAAGGACATACTTTTATAAATGAAGCTGTAACAAAAGTTGATGCTAAGAACAATACTTTAACTATTGCTTCATGAGATGAAATATCTTACGATTATTTAGTTGTAGCAACAGGTGCTTTTAAAGATTTTGAAGCCATAAAAGGTTTAGAAGAACATGGATACTCTGTTTGTGATGAAACTCATGCTGTAAAACTTGCAAAAAAAGTTAAAAATTTTAAATGAGGTAAAATAGTTATTGGTTCAGCTAAATCAACATGGGGAACTAGAGTTGATGCACCAAAATGGTGAGCTCCATGTGAAGGACCAATTGGTGAATCTATGTTTATGATAGATCATTTACTTAGAAAAAAAGGATTGAGAGATAAATCAGATATTCAAGTATTTACTCCTGGTGAACCATTTTTCGAAGATATAGATCATACGGTAAGAAATGCAGTATGAGGACTTATGGGTATGAAAAATATCGGTCTTCACTTAAATAAAGTACCTGTTGAAGTTACTGCTAGTTCAGTTAAATTTGAAGATGGAACTGAGCTTGAATCTGATTTAACTATCATGATTCCTGTATATAAAGGACCACAATTTTTAATTGATTCAAAACTAGGTGATGAAAAAGGTTTTATACCAACTGATAAAGGCATGAGGCATCTTGATTATCCAAATATATTTGCAGCAGGTGATGTAAATGCAAATACTATGCCTAAACTAGGTCACTTAGCTGCTATGCAAGGTGATATAGTTGCAGCACAAATTAGAAAAGACGCCGGAGAAGATGTAAAAGTACCAGAATATAAACCAGAAATTCTTTGTATAATGAATATGGGATGAAAAGAAGCTTGAGTACTATTAACTGATATACAACTTGGTGGTAAATATGATGTAGTATGGCATGGTAAATGGCAAGGTTGGTTTAAAAGAATATTTGATGAAAAATTAATTATAGATAATGGTAAATTATTTCCAGAATGGATGATACATATGTTTAAAAAAGTACTTATAATGATGTGAGCTGGTAATAAAGGTAATATGCCAAAAGAAACAGCTAATTCAGCAAAATAATCTAAAAAAGACTTGTAATTTACAAGTCTTTTTTATGAAAATAACTTTTGACAAAAAAAGTGAGTTTCATATTATTATAAAAACATAGGTTTATTTATTTGACAAACATCTTAAAAGTATTATAATTAATTTAATTATATTCTTAAATATTTTTTATGAATGATTTAGTTAGACCAAGTTCAAGCATAAGTATTGATGAATTTATTATTTATAGTTCATGACCACATGTATTATCAAAAGAAATTAAAGAGTGATATGAAAGACCTGAGAGTCCTATATTTTGATTAAAAAAGTCTTTTAAAAATGGTTTTAGATTTCATAAATCATGAGATAAGATTCATAGGTATTCCATTTGTAATTGAGGAAGAGATTTCGTTAAAGTTAATAATAAAGACTTTTTCTCTATTGGGATTTTTACTTCTTCTGATTATATTACATCTGAGTTTATTGAATCAGCTTTAGAAGATTTTGAAAGAATTTTTATTTTTTATACACAGAGATGATTTGAAATATATACCCAATTAAAAAAACAAACAAATTCAAAAGTTACTAGTAGTATACAAGAAACAAGGACTAGTACTGAACAACTAATCCTATATGCTACTACTAATTTTATATCTTAATTTTCAATTTCATGAGACATATAAGAACTGTAAGAGAAATGACTAATACAGAGTTAGAGCATAGGATTGCTGTAAATAATATTTTAAGTGTTAGATTCGAAGTTGGATGAAAAGTAAAAAGATTTTTAGAAATGACTTTAGAGGAAAGAGTCACTTTATTAGATAACCCAGATTATTTACAAGTATTTGTAAATGCTGAAAGATTAGCTCAACAAATAATTGAAGAAAATGACAGTAGTAAAAAAAGTATTCACTAAAAAAAGAACTTATTCTAGTTCTTTTTTTAGTGCCTTTAATATCATTTTTTCAACTTCTTCAAGAGTTTTATCGCTTGTAAATCAAGCAGCTTGTTTATGTCATCCTCAACCTAATTTTTCAGCAACAGAAGACATGTCATATTTTTCCGTACATCTTAAACTAGCTTTTACACCTCAGTAGTTTAGTTCATATACTAAAAAACATATTTCTACTCAATCAAGATTTGCAAAAAATTCTGATATAAGTCATGTTAAATCTCTATCATTTCATCAAGTCTCTTCAAATATTGAGAATGGAACAATTGCCCAAGCAACTTTTTTATTATCTGATATTTTTAATCTTTTACTTAGTATAGTTCACCATAATCTTGATTTTGTAATCGTTTTTTTCTTATAAAACTCAAAATATGGTTTTCTAAAATCTGCTCATAGATCTATAAGGTCAGCAGCAGTTCTTAATGTATAACCACTTGTATTACTATTATAGTAGATGTTTGTATCAGTATATATACCTGAAAGAAGAGCGGTTGCTATTTTGGGAGTTATGTATTTTACTAAATTAAGTTTTTTTAGTATATAAAACACCAATTCACAACTAGAAGAGAAGTCTTTGCTTATTATGTTAACTGATCCAAATCACTCATTTGTTTTGTGGTGATCTATAATAACAAATGGAGTATTTTTAAATATTTCTTTATTATTTTCATATGTGGCTCATAATTGTCATTCGCTCGCAGCATCAAGGCTTATGATTAAATCAGGTTTAAATGAAACGATATCAAGATATGGCTCAATAATTTCATTGTATCATATTATATTGTAGTTATTTGGTGGTACCTCATCGTTAACTGCTTTTACGTCTTTTCATAATTGAGTTAGTATGTCATATATTGCACTTAAGCTTCATAGCGCGTCCATATCCATTCTGATATGGTTTATAAGTAGTATTTTTTTTGAACTTTTTATTAATTCTCAAAATTTTTTTATTTCACTTTTCATTAGTATTTTTTTAAAAACAATTTTATTATTATATGAATAATTGAGAAAAATCAAGTGTATTTTTTATGTAATAAAAAAAGACTAAGGGTTTTGGGTAAAACTGATCTTAGTCTTGTATTGTTGTCCAATCCCTCATACCTGGACTAATTTTATTAATTTTTTTAGTGTTCCAGGGGAGAATGGATCATGTTTAGAAATCTAATCCTTGATTTCAATTGAATGTTTCAGTAGATAAACCATAGTTTACTATCTAAAACCTTCTAAAATCAAACCTCACTTGGGTAATTATTTGAGAGCTATTCACCATGCTCTTTTGTTTTTATTTTTTTTCTCGAATCTATGTCGAGATATTTTTTATTTTTTTGTATAGCGATGATTTTTATTGTTATACTTATCTTTTAATCAATATTTAAAATATTAACTAAAAGATAAGTATAACTACCATCACATTTTTGTTTTTATTTTTGTTGTCTCGCGACAGTATTTTTGTTGTTAGGTGTTCTTACAGGATTTAGTAAGTACCGTTCTAGTGAAGTAAGATTTTTTAACGAGCTGTAAGTTAGAAATATAACTTACAAATATATTATATCATATTTTAAAATTTCTAGATAACTTTTACTATTGACAAATTTATAGTATTTAGAATGAAGCATTTATAATGCGTAAAATATTTGAATATAAAGCCAAAATTAAAAAAGTTAATTTTTTGTGATTTTTTTGTGTTTTTGATGAAAAAAACCATAGATTTTGGCTTGTTTTAGGGGGTAATTTTTGTATCATTGTTTCAAAAATGTATACAATAAAAATTAGGGTTTTACGATTGTTAAAAACTAGTAAAAAAACCCCTCTCTAGTAAGAAGGGGCATAACTCATATATTTATATCAAAATTTATTGAAAATAGTAAAAAATAGTTTAAAATCATTTTATTATATATAAAAAATTTTTCTGATGACAAATAAACTTGAACTTTCTAAAAAGTATTTAAACACCTCACTTGATAATTTTAATCTTGAAGATGTAAAAACTCTTGCTGAGCTTATAGAGTACCATAGTGATTTATATTACAATAAAGAAGAGCCTATTATAAGTGATTATGAGTATGATGAGTTATTTAAAAAACTTACTTTACTTGAAGAGAAGTTTTGAGTATCAAAAAAACAAACAGAAAAAATATGAGCTGAACTACAAGAATCAACATTTGCAAAAGTGAAGCACTCTAGACCTATGATAAGTCTAGACAATACTTACAATGAAGAAGATTTAAGGGATTTTGATGAGAGAGTTAAGAGACAATTAAAGAAAGAATCCATCCTTTCTTCATTACATTACGAAGGACTTCCTTTGGAAAAGGAAGAAAATAAGGAGCAACAAATTAATCTCCCTTTTTCAAAGGGAGTACCCGAAGGGGGAGGGATTATACAATATACTATAGAGTTTAAATTTGATGGTTTATGAGTCGAACTTATATATAAAGACTGAGAATTAAAACAAGCTATAACTAGGTGAAATGGGGTAGAGTGAGAAGATGTTACAGTTAACATAATGCAGATAGATAATATACCCAAAAAAATAGAATATAAAAAACACTTAGAGGTTAGGTGAGAAGTAGTAATGCCTATTTCAGTATTTCATGATTTAAATGAGATAGCTAAAAAAGCTTGAACAAAGATATTTTCAAACCCTAGAAATGCAGCGAGCGGTAGTGTTAGGATGAAGGATTGCAAGATAACAAAGCAAAGAAGACTTAAGTTTTTTGCATATGATCTGGCAAATTTTGATGAGTTTAGAAAAGCTGAAGGGATAGAAAGCTATTTTCAAGCTATAAATGATTTGTGAAAACTTGGTTTTGAGATTTCTACATATTTTAAAAAATTAAATAGTATAGATGATGTTATAAAATCAATAGATGATTTTTGAGACCTGAAAAAAACTCTTGATTTTGAGATTGATTGACTTGTACTTAAAGTAAATGATATAGGTTTATGGGAACAGATAGGATGGACGCAGCATCATCCTAGATACGCCATAGCTTATAAGTTTCCAGCTGAAATACTTACAACACGTATTTTATCAGTTGAGCATAGTGTTGGTAGAACTGGTACTATAACTCCAGTTGCTAATCTAGAGCATATTAATATAGGTTGAGTAATAGTAAAAAGAGCAACGCTTCATAACTATGAAGAAGTTGAAAATCTGGATGCTAGAGTATGAGATACAGTTTTTATAAAAAGAGCTTGAGAGGTTATACCAAAAATCATATCTGTAGTAAAAGAATGATTTAGGGATGATTTTGAAAAGATAACTCCTCCAGAGTTTTGTCCAAGTTGTGAAACAAAAGTACAAAAAGATGAAGATAAAGTAAGGTATTATTGTCCAAACAAGGTTGATTGTCCTGCGCAACATCATGAGATGCTTACATTTGCAGTAGGGAAGCAAGGATTCAATATTGATTGATTGTGAGAACGTCAAGTTGAGTTATTTTTAGATTTAGGAATAATTCAAAACTTAAGTGATATTTTTAATATAAAAGAAAAAAGAGATGATATACTTGCTTTAGAGTGATTTCAAGAAAAATCAGTTAACAACTTGATAGAAGCAGTAGAAAATGCAAAACATGTTGATATAGCAACACTTCTAACTGCTATAGGTATCTCTGGAGTAGGGAAAAAGACAGCAAAAACACTTTCAAAGCTTTTTCATAGTAAAGACGATTTATTAAACTTTACTCGTAGTGCTGAAGAGCTAGAAGAGTTAGAAGATATATGACCAGAAATAGCACGTTCAGTTATAAGTTATTTTGAAGCGCCTGCTCATAAGAGACTACTAGAGGATTTAGTTTGAGTTTTGGATATAAAATATTACATCCCTCTCTCTAACTCTCTCCCAGAGGGAGAAAGAACAGAACTTTATGGAAAAAAAGTATGTATTACATGAAGTTTCGAGTGATATACCAGAGATGAGCTTATAGAGAAACTTGAATCAGTTTGAGGAGAGTTTATAAGTGCAGTTAGTAAGAAAACTGACTTTTTGTTGGCAGGAGAAAAAGCATGAAGTAAGTTAAAAAAAGCACAAGAGTTTTGAGTTAAAGTCATTAGTTTAGAAGAGTTTTTAGAGATGTTAAGGTAAAGAGAGCTAAGGCTCTCTTTATTTTCCTTACAAAAACTTTTGCAATTTCGCTTCAATTTAATAAAATCACTTTACATAAAAAATTATGGACTCATAGCTCAGTCGGTAGAGCACCCGCCTCTTAAGCGGTAGGTCCCGGGTTCGAGCCTCGGTGGGTCCACCAATTTTGAAATTAAACTTAGAAAAAATAGCTTACTATAAATATTAGTAGGCTATTTTTTCTGCTTAGGATAATATTTATTAGAGATATCTATTAAACTTTATTTGATAATTACTTATGTATAAAATGATTGCTTTTTTATTACTTTTTATTATAATTTTTTTATCCCGAAATTGTTAATCTCAATTTTAGTTCTATTTTGAGTGTTTTATAAAGCATATTTTGCATTGAATGATTTGAAAGAATCTTTTAATTTTTTATATAACGATAACTCTTTAAATAATATGACAACAATTATAACTAATAGTGCTGGTCTCTCTGCTGGTTGCCTATTTGTAGGTATATGCACGAAAATTATAGTTACTAAAATTTGTTAATATATAAGGGGGTAGAGATGTGGTTCGAATCCACAGACCAGCTCCATTTTATACCAAAAAGACTGATTATTATCAGTCTTTTATAGTATTTAGTAATCATAATTCTTTAAATTTTTATCATAAAGATAAATTTCTATTAGAGTTCAAACTATATCTGCAATTTCATAATAATGTATATTTGTATTTAAGCACCAATCATAAGAAATATCATTCATTGCATGAGTATATTCTACTCTTATATCATATAATTCTTCAATAAAATCTGATAAATCAATTATTCAGAAATTTTCATGTAAAAATCACCATACATCTTTAACTTTATTAATATCGTATTTTTCCATTATTAACTTAATTATTCAATCTAATGAAAAAAATAATAATCAAATAGACTCTTCAAAAAATATTCTATTGTAATATAATAATGAAGATTTATAGATGTAAAATAAGATTTTTAATAGAATATGATTATCTCTATCTATTAAAGAATATAATTTTAGAAATCTCTCTTTTGAAATTTCAATATTTAAGTTATATTGAGAGGTTGAATGTAGATTAAATACATATTCGTAAATATAAATATTTTCTTTTATATAGTTTAAAGTTTTTTTAGTTATTTTATTTTTATAAATAGTATTTGGTAATTTAATTACAAATCATTCTTTTAAATTAATATTAGGTAATCTTAGATTTTTTGATAATAATAAACATCATAGTAATATATTTAAATCTTTTATCATTCATGTGTTTCATGATATTTCATCTTCATCTTTAATTGATAACCAAGTTTTACTCTCAGTAATAAAATAAGGAGTTCATCTATTAATAATATATCAAGATTTTTTTATTAAAAATTCCTCTCAAGGTAAAGACATATTTTTATTAGATTCTATTCAATATATATGAAAATATTTATCTTTTTTATCGTTTGTAATATTTAAAAATTTTGTATTATTATTACTTAATACTTCATCGTTTAAATTATACTTAAGTATAAATTTATTATAAATAATTTCAGAATATAAGCTATAGTCTCATATTAAAATTATTTTATCTATCATCAACTTTGATAAACCATAATATAAGCAAATATCTGTTAATAAATTATCTAACTCTTTTTTCCATAAAATAGTGTTATTATTTTTATAATAAGTTTCAATTAATTTTATTTGTTTTATGTATTTTTCTTTATAATATCTTGTAAAAGTATACTGACTTTCCATATTTATTTTTTATTAATAAAATTTCAAAATATATTATATTTAAAATATAGAATTATTAAATAAATTTACAAATTAAACTAATTTCATATAATAAGCTTTGTTATCTACTAATAACTTTTTATGCAAAAAACAATAAGCAAAAAAAGTTTGATAGATAAGTCTAATTCACCAATTTTGAAATTAAACTTACAAAAAATTAGTTTAGAAAAAATTCTAACTAATTTTTTTGTTATTTAATGTTAAATTATTATTATATAATAAAAAAATTCCTTTTTATTAAATTTTAACAAAATATATGAATAGAATATATGACTTTATTGTTGTTTGATGATGAATATCTTGAGCTTCTTTCTCTTTCAATTTAGATAAAAATTATAGTATATTAGTTTTAGAAAAATCTGAATTCCCTAGAGAAAAATTATGTTGATGATTATTAACTTGAAAAACTATAAAATTGCTAAAAGAAATTTATTGAAATGATGAAATTACTAAAGTTATAAATAATTATATCTCAAGTTATTCTATTTTTAATGATAAATTAGAGTTATTATCTAAAAAAGAATCTAATAAGTTAGATTTATGCTTATCTAAAAGAATTGATTTAGATAACTTTATGTATGAACAGATTAAAAATAAAGAAAATATAAATATTATTAATTCAGAAGTTATAAATGTTAAATGAAAAAAAGTTGAGACTAAAAAATGAATATTTTATTGAAAAAGTATAATTTTCTGTGATTGAGCTAATTGATACGGAGTAAAATTAAACAAAAAAATAAATAAACAATTTATTAGTTGATTAAAAGTAGATTTAGACAAAAAAAAGTTTAATATAAATTGATATGATAATCATTTAGAAATTTATTTTAATAAAAAGATTAAATGATATATATGGATTTTTTCATATAGTGATATTATCAATATATGAATATGATGAAATTCTTGACCAGAATTATCAAATTTACTAGTTGATTTCATTAAAAATAAATTTAATCTGTCTCAAGATGAGTATAAAATAAAATGACATCCAGTTCCTATAAATAATTTTTGAAAAAAAATAAAAATTTGAAATTATTATTTTTTATGAGATAGCATCTGATTTGTTGATGCTATTACTTGAGAATGAATATATTATTGAATTAAATCATGATATAAATTAGCTAAATTGTTTAATAAGTGATTTTTTTTTGCTGAATCTTTTTATTATTTATATTTTTTAAACGATATATTAAACATAAAAATATCTCATTTACTTAAAGATATTTTATTCTGAAAGAAATATGATATTTTAATTAATAAACTAAAAAACAATACACAATTAACTAATATTTTTCATAATATAATGGTATTAAATATACCTTATTTTTTAATACCATTTCATAAATTATTCAGCAAAATTTTTAAATAATTTACAAATTAAACTTATTTAATATAATTACCTTTGTTATCTACTAATTAATAACTTTTTATGCAAAAAATAATAAGCAAAAAAAGTTTGATAGATACGTCTAATCCACCATTTGACAAATAAAAAAAGCTAGAATAATCATTTTGATTTTCTAGCTTTTTTAGTAACATTAGATGCAATAAGTATTAATTGTAAATATATGAAAGCAATAATTTTTGATATAGATTGAGTAATTATAAAATCTAACTCAGCCAAAAAAGAAATAACAAAAAAGATTCTAAAAAAACATAATTTATATGATATACCTGGTGTTAAGAAAATTTTATCAAGATGACTAAATAGAAAAGTTAACATTGAATTGATATATGAACTTCAGCAATTTGATAAAGAAAAAGTTTTAGAAGATATAAATTATGAAAATTCAATAATTGAAAGTAACCCTATTGAAAATGAAAAAGTAGTTAATTTTATTAAAAATAATTTTGAAAAATATATATTTTGTACTAATACTGCTATGCCAAGTTTGAGTTGAAATAGGGTAATTGAAGCTCTTGGCATATCATGATTTTTCAATGATATTTTAGGTTATGAGGATTGAGACAAAGTAGAAAATGTAAAATATATATTAGATAAATATAATTTAAGTCCTAAAGATGTATTGTTTATAGATGATAATATAAATCATATAGAAAAAGTAAAAGTTACATGAGTTAATACTTTATATTTTACTGATTATAATATTGATTTAGAAGAAGAGATTGAAAAAATTAATTTTTAAGTTTTTTATTATGGATAAAGCTCTTATACTTCATGGTCGGTGATGAAATGCAAAAGGAAACTGGTTTCCTCGGTTAAAGATAGAATTAACAAAGAGATTGTTTGATGTATATGTACCAAATCTACCAAATACTGACAATCCAGTTTTAAAAGATCAGCTTGAATATCTGGATGCATATATTTCAGATTTCAAAGAAGATTGATTTATTGTTTGACACTCTCTTTGATGTAAACTAGCTTTAAAATTTGTAGAAGAAAATGATATAAAAGATTCTATTGTTGTTCTAGTAGCACCAGTATATCTATGACTAACAAATGAGTTGTGAAAAGATATATTTGGTGAAAGCTATGATAATTTAGAAGCTTATTTCAATATTGATTTAGATTTTTTTAAACTTAATAATCTAAATAATAAATATATAGTATTTTTATCTGATGATGATGAGTTAATAAATTTTGAAAATGCAAAACAGTATTATAGTGAGTTGAAAGATGTAGAGTTTAGAGGGTTTAAGAGGAAAGGACATTTCTGTGATGAGGATTGAGTTTTTGAATTGGAGGAAGTGTTAGAGTATATAAAATAATAAGTTTTTATTAAGTTATATAATTATGCTTTTTAATATTACACTAAAAAGAATTATTGAAAAATAATTCTTTTTTGATTTTAACAAAAAATAAATATAATTAAAGGTTACTTTAAAATTTTTAATATATAAAATTATGAAAGAAACCGATATTAGAAAACCGGAGTATAAATCTTTTTCTATGAAATTATTTATAATACTTCTATTTTGAATATGAATATGGATAGTGTACAAGATATCAACTATACTTTTTATTTTAATATTTTCACTTTTTTTAACTGTACTCTTTTCTCCATTTTTAAATTATATGAATAAACATAAGATAAATGATTTATTTTGAATTTTGATTATATTTTTTATTCTTTTTATAATTTTATCTATATTAATTTTTTCTATTATCCCTCTTATAGTAAATCAAAGCGCAAATTTTTTTAATTCTATATCAACATGGGTTAATAATTTAAGAGATACATATAATCAATCGTGAATAGAATGATTTTGACTTCCTGGCATAATTGAAACACTTTTACAAAATTTAAATATTGAACAAATTTTAAACTATTTGAGAGATAATACTTCGCAATTATCTCAGATAGTATGAACAAATTTTCAAGATTTTTTATCTAGTTGAGTTTGAGTAATTTCAGGATTTACCTCATTTTTGTTTGCTTTTGTCACAGTATTTATATTTACATTTTTTATTACGCTAGAAAGATATCATATAAGAAAAACCTTTTATTCAATTCTTCCTCAAAATTTATCAAAATATTTGTACGATAATGAAAGCGAAATTATAACTAGATTGTCAGAATGGTTAAAAGGACAACTTATATTATGATGTTCAGTATTTATATTAACTTTAATATGACTTTGAATTTTGAAATTATTTTGAATAGATTTAAATTGAATTTTTACTCTGGCTTTAATAGCTTGATTTATGGAATTTATACCATACATATGAACATTTATTTCCTTTGCTATAGCTTTAATTATCTCACTATGAGCTTGATGGCAGTGATTTGTTGGAGTATTTATAGTTTATCTGATTATTCAACAATTAGAAGGGAATGTGTTAACTCCTTTTATTATGTGAAAAACATTATCTTTAACTCCATTTACAGTATTATTTACGATGCTTATTTGATGATCTCTTTTCTGAATTATATGAATTATTTTTGCTATACCTTTCTTGGCAGTTGTACAAATATTTTTAAAACCATATTTAAATAGAAGAAAAAAAGAAAATACTTTTATTATGTAATATATATAACTATGAACTTAGTAAAAAATAACTTAGTAAAAAATAACTTTAAAAATGTATATTTTGCATGAGGTTGTTTTTGGTGTTTACAGTGAATATTTGAAGTACAAAAATGAGTTAAAGAAGTTATAGTTTGATACTTATGATGATTAAAAGAAGATGCTAGTTATGAAAAAGTTTCTACCTGAAAGACTGAACATAGAGAGGGAATTAAAGTTACTTATGACTCGGAGGTGATTTCATACAAAGATTTAGTTGAGCTTTTTTGGATGCAGATAGATCCAACTGATGAGTGATGACAGTTTGTTGATAGATGACCACAGTATACTACAGCAATATACTATAATGACGATGAAGAAAAGTTTATAGCTTTAAAAAGCAAATCAGATTTAGAGGCATCTTGAAAATTTAATAAAAAGATTGCAACTAAAATAATAAACTTTACTACTTTTTTTCCTGCTGAAGATTATCATCAGTGATATTACAAAAAGAGTCCTATCAGATATGATATGTATTCAAAATGATCCGGTAGAGAAGATTATATATTTGAAAATTGGAGGGATTATAAATTTTGAAACAATAAAAATTCTAAAAAAGAACTTAAAGAGAAATTAACTTCTATACAGTATAAAGTAGTTGTAGAATGATGAACAGAATCTTCATTTGATAATGAATATTGGGATGAGCATAGAGAATGAATATATATAGATATAATTGATTGAACTCCTCTTTTTTCTTCAACTGATAAGTTTGATTCTATGACTTGATGGCCTTCTTTTACAAAACCAGTAGATAAGCATATATTGTCTGAAGAAGTAGATAATTCTATGTACACTACTAGAACAGAAGTTAAGCATAATGACCATCATTTGTGACATGTATTTGATGATGGCCCTGAAGATAAGTGATGATTAAGATATTGCATCAACTCAGCTTCATTAAAATTTATACCAAAAGAAGAACTAGAGGAGAAGTGATATTGAAAATATTTAAAATTATTTAAAAACTCTACTTAATATTAAGTAGGGTTTTTATTAATTATAATGTATTATATATGGAACATTTTCTTCTCTATCATGATGTTCAAATCTTTCTCATCTCTTTAGATGGGCTTCAAGTTTCATAATAACTTTTTTTTCATCTCAAAATGTTTTTTTCACTCATTTTATTATATTTCATATATGTTCATGAGAGTTTAAACTGTTAAATGCATATCATCTATCTATATTTATAGTTACTTCATCACTCTCTGTTAATTCAACTCTACATACATGATCTTCAACTATTTCTCTTGTATTTTTTGGAGAAACATTTGATATAAACTCTTTTAAATTTTTTTCCATAATATATTTTAAGAATTATTTTTTACCAATTAGCTTTTTTGATTTTTCATAAAGTCTATTAAAATCATCAGATAGCTCATCAAAGATAGATTTTTTTTCTTCTTTTCAAAATAATTTTTTATCCATTTCATCAAAAAATCTTTTCATATCATCAAATGATTTTGGAAACTTTACTTCCTCAAAACTACTTTCAAGTTTTTTTAACTCAGGATTCCTATTTACATAATCTTCAAAATCTTTTTGATTATTAAAATCTTTTTCTACCCTTTCTTCTTTTCAGTTCATGTTCTTGTAAAGATATACTTTTCCTTTAAACATACTCTTTTATTTAGAAAATAAAAAAGGACCTTATATTATATCCTTTTTAATAATTGAGTCAAAATATATTTTATGTAAAAAATTTAATGTCAGTGTAATATTGAACTAATATAATCATTATATGAAAGGAGGATTTATTTTATCATTTTATTTATTTTATGACTATAGAATCTTTTAAAAGGGCTCACAGTTTTAATTGATGCTTATCTGAAACAGGAAAAGCTAATTTATGTAATAGATGTAGATATTCCGAGGTATGTGATTACTATTCAGAGATGGTTATTGATTTTATTAACTTAGAAAATAAAATAAGTCAATGACAAGGTGTGAGTAATTAAAAATTTTCTCACAATAATAAGTTTTTATTTTTTTCTTCTTCGAGTATTATTTTTTGTTTTATTAATCATGCAATTGAAGTTGTAACAGATGTTAGAACTTTTTTATCGTTGTCATTAAAATCTTTTCATTTTTTAAAAAATATAAGTAATCATAAATTATCACTTCATATAGTTAACTCATGAATTGAATTATTATATCATTCATTTTTTAATTCTAGGATTGATAGTTTGTTTTCAGCTGTTTCTATAACTATATCAAGCATTTTTCATTCTTTTCTTGTGTCATATTTGATAGTTGTGTAGTTTTGCATGATAGGATTTTCTTCTAAGTATACTATATAATCAGCATTAACTATATCTTTTAATTTTTGTATTAATTCAAAAACGCTTTTATTATTTATTTCTTTTATTTTTGATATTTCTTGACTTACTTTATAGTTAGCAGTTATTAAATAGTTTGATTCAAGTAATCTTTTGTTTGATAAGTAAATTATATATTTTAATAAATTTAATCACTCTTCAGGGTGTTTTTTTGTGAATTGATTAAGTTCATACTTTGCATCTATATATAATAAGCTAGTTGTAATAGTTGCTTGGATTTTAACTTCTTTTTCTTTATCGCTATTTAATGCTGCTTCTCAAAATACTTCATTATTTTTTAAATATGCAAGTACTTTTGTTTCATTTCTTTTTTTAGTTGTATACTTTTCTATTTTTAATTCTCATCTAATAATAACATATAAATTTGTGTCTTTTTCTCATTCATCAAAAAGAATCTCTCATTTTTTAAGAGTTTTTGTTTTGAAAAATCATGAATTTTTTAATAGATTTAAATCTAACACAAACTAAAAATTAAAAATTAAATTAACCTATAAGCATTTCAACACCATCTTTATCTCTTGAATAACTAATTAGACTTTCTCTGCTAATTATTCATTTTTTATACAATGCTATTAAATATTTATCCATCAGTATCATTCACTCTTTTTGTCATACTTCTAGTACACTGTATAATTGATGTGTTTTTCATCAGATAATTAGATTTTTTACAGCATCATTTGTTATAAGTATTTCTCTTGCTGCTATTCTTCATTCTTTATCTGTTCTTGGCACTAGTCTTTGGCTTACGATTCAAATAAGGCTTTGAGATAACTGCATACGTATTTGTTTCTGTTGAGCGGAAGGAAATATATCAACTATTCTATCAACAGTTTGCACTGAATCATTTGTATGTAGAGTTGAAAGTACTAGATGTCATGTTTCTGCTAATGTTATAGCTGCTTTTATAGTTTCTGGATCTCTCATCTCTCATACCATAATTACGTCTGGATCTTCTCTAAGAGATGCTCTAATTGCATTTGCAAAACTACTTGTGTTCGCTCAAACTTCTCTTTGATTCACCAAACTACTTTTTGATATAAATGCAAATTCTACTGGATCCTCAATAGTGATTATATGTTTTTTATAATTTGTATTTATATAGTCAATCATTGCTGCTAGATTTGTTGATTTTCAAGATCATGTTGGTCATGTAACCAATATCAGTCATTTTGATTTCTTACACATATCTTCAATTTGTTTACCTAGTCATAGTTCTTCTAATGTTGGTATTTTTGATGGAATAATTCTTAGAGCAATAGAGTATCAAGCGGTATCCATATAACAGTTTACTCTGTATCTATCTCAATTTTCTATAGCTATTGAGGTATCGAGTTCCTTATTTTCCTCAAACTTGTGTAATCATCAGTTTCAAGCAATTTCTTCTATAAATTCTTTTACTATTTCTTTTGTCAATATTTGAAATTTTAATTCTCAATTAGATTCTAAATTGAAAAGCTCTCAAGAATGATTTCTTAAGATAGGATAGTGATTTGAAGTGAGATGTATATCGGGATATTTTTCTTTTGAAGCTAATTGTAATATAGCATATAAAAGCTCTTTGTTATCCATGTTTTTATTTTTTAATATTTATTATAAATATTCTATCATAAAAAATGTTTTATAGCAAAATATAGATATTTGATATTATTTTAATATTAATGTATAATATAAATACTAATATAAATTTAATAATTTTATGACAAAATTTACTTTTGATTTAGATTGATTAAGTTCTAATGAAATAGAACAGGTAAGATCAATAGAAGAACAATGATTGTATAAGACAAGAGCATTAATTTATGAAATTAAGGCTCTTTCATCGACAATACTTGATAGTAGTAATGAAGAAGAAATAATATGATTAATGCGTTTTAGACAAATGAAAAATGTTTTAGATAAAATTGAGTGAAATTTATCTTTATTAAATGATTATTTGAACAATAATGAAGTTGAAAAATTATTTCCAGAAGAAATTTTACATTTTGATTCTACTTTTCAAATTAATGCTTTAAAAATTTTTATTAATTTGTTACATTGATTATTATCACAAACATCAAATATTAGTAAATATAATATACTTAGTAATCCGGATAATAACCTTATTGAAGATAAAAAACTTATTACTAATATTTTTCTCAATTTAATTCAAATAATAAGAAAACATTATAATAATAATAAAACTATAGAAGTTAATATAAGAGAGAATTCTCTTTATATAAGTTATAGATTAGCTAATATGTTTTATGATTTATTAAAGTTAAATAAGGATGCTATAATAGTAACAAAATTATTAGATGAGATGTGATTGTCACAATTAGATGATAAACAAATTAATGTTTGAAATAATAATAATGATAACGATAATAATGAACAAAAAATGCAAGAATGGTTAAAAGAAGAAGAAAAAGACGAAGAAGAAAGAAATAGAGAATTATTTAAAAGGAGAGTTTTTACTGTAGTAAGTGAAATATGTAAAAATTTTTATAATAGAAAACTCTGAACCTATAATAGCAAAAATAATATATTAAACTCTATTATTAAAAATATTGAATGACTAGATAATAAATTTAAGAAAGAATTATATAGGTTATTAAATAACACTTATAACTCTTTACATAATTTTTTACATATTTATATATCAAAAACACCTTATTTCAAGTGAAGTTTCAAAGATCAATTAGCTTATAGGATAAGAGTATATTATTTAGATTATACTTATATAAGGGATGTAGAATTAAAAAAGTGAATTTTAAAAGCTTATACAAAAAATAAATTAATAGAGTTTATGTCAAACTTAAATCCTAAAAGTAGGGAATTTATAGAACAATTTTGATTGTTAGATTTATTGGTTGAAACGATATTCAAGACATTATTTGATACATTAAATAGAGAAGAACTTGATAGTGAAACAAAAAATCCTATACCAGATGAAGTGAAAGAAAAATATAAAGATTATATTATAGAAAGAAGAAAATCTTATGAATAAAAAAATAGTAATTAATTACTATTTTTTTATTTAACTAAACTTACAATAGTTTCTATGTGATGAGTATGAGGAAACATATCAACAGGTTTTACTTTTTCTATTTTATAGGTACTATTTTTTAATATGTATTCTAAATCCCTAACTAAAGTTGCAGGGTTACAGCTTACATATATAATTTGTTTTGTTCAAAATTTTAATATTTCTGGAAGTGCTCATGGATGCATTCAGGCCCTAGGAGGATCAATAATAAGTAGGTCAGCTTTATTTCATTTACTTGTATATTCAACTAAAAAATCTTCAACTTTTTTATTTTCAAACTTTATATTTGCTAGTCAGTTTAATTTTGCGTTAACTTCTCAGTCTCTTGATGCTGAGGTAACTAGTTCAACACTGTGTACTTCTTTTGCTCAATGTTTTGCGAATATCATTCAAATAGTTCAAGTTCATCAGTACAAGTCAAGAATAGTCATCTGTTCTATTCATTTCCCTTTGGTAGAGGTTAGATGATGGTTAGTAAAATCTAACACTAAAGAGTACAATTTTTCTGCTCAGGAACTATTTGTTTGAAAAAACGAAGTAGGAGAGATATGAAAAGTTAGATCAAGTAATTTTTCCTTTATAGTTTTTTCTCCATAAATCAACTCTAGGTCTCATATACATGTATCAGACTTATTTGGATTATGAGAAAGATATATAGATTTTATCTGAGAGTATTTTTTTGTAAGATTGGTCAAAAAATCTTTTATTAAGTTTAGTTTTTCATCCTTATTTAGTTTACTATTTTTTTCAAAATACTCAGGATTAAAACTAAGAAGTAACATTATTTCATCTGTAAAATATGTTCTTCTAATAAGTAGATGTCTAAAAAATCACTCATTTTTCATTTGATCATAAACTGGTAATCAAAGTGTTTTTGTGTATTTTTTTATTTCTCTATATATTTCATTTTGTATTTCATCTATAAGTACACATCAATCATAATCTTGTACTTTAGAAAACTCTCATTGTTTATGAAAACCTAAATTAAAATGCTCTTCTATTCATAATTTGTGAGATATAAATTTTCCGTATGAGAACTCAACTTTATTTCTGTATCAATCTATTATAGGGGAAGGTCCAATATCTAAAAAATCTATATTATCTTGAAGTTTTGAGACAATATTAAAAGCTTCTTTTACTTGATTTTGTTTGATTTTTAATTGTTCCTTATAGGGAATATTTACCCGTTTACATCAACCGCATTCTCAGTATGGATTATTTGGATGAGTTTGTTCAATTGGTGATTTTGTAACTGTATCAATTATTTGAGTTTCTATAAAAGAATTTTTTTTCTTAAGTACTTTTAGATTAACAATAGCTCATGGTATAGCTCATCATGTTATAAATATAACTCTTCAATCCACATCGGGATTTGAATGACTCAGTCTTGCATATCATTTTCATCAAAATATAAGTTTTTCAACTTTTATATTTTCTAGAATATCTCACTTTTTAATTCAGATTTGTTGCATGTTTTTTATGTAATTCAAATTAATATTAAAAGATTTTATAAAAAAAAAGAAAAAATTCAATTTTTCTTTTTTTATTGGATTTGTCGAAAGCTTTGTGATCTTTTTCACACTCATTCAGCTTCTATATTAAGATTCCAATCTATAAACTCACTTCATGAGTTTGTTATTTTTCAACTAAGGCGGTATTCTATATTATTAATAATTACTTTTGAACTACCTGTATAGCATCAAGTTCAAGTTGCTCAAAAATTAAAGTCATAACTACTTGTAGTAATTGATTTAAAATTTGTAAATCATATATGATTAATACACTCAGTGAGGTTAGGGAATATATAATCAATCTGAGTATAGTTATCTGAATTATTGATTATTTTGTTGTTTTCTCAAATAAGTTTATATACTCAAAAAACTGTAATTGATAGTATTACAGATGCTACTAATATTTCCACAAGAGAAAATGCATTTTTAGAGTTTTGCATATTGGACGTAGTTTAATAATTCAAATTTATTTTGATATAAAGCTATATATTTATTTAGTCTTTTTTCTGTTTCTGGTGTAGTATGTCTATCTTTGCTTGTATGGTGATTATCTTCATATAATCTTCTTAAAGACCATAAATTTCAATTTATTAAAATATTTTCTATATGTTTACTAGTTCATGGTTTATTAAATATATCAATTAAAAATAAACTTACTTGTTGTTCAGCTGTTAGGTCTCTAGGGTCATATCAAGGTTTATTATAAGCAGTTTCCACCCATTTAGGTACTTTAGTATTATTAAATCTTGTTGTAGGTACATTTATAGAGTCAGTGTAATATATATATGCTCTTCTTAAGCCAGATTCAAAAGAACTATATTCTCATTTTTTCCTATCTCATCAATCTCAATTTAGATATTGGAAATATCATTTTGCAGAAGACCATTTATTAGACTTATTTTTTCTATCACTTTCTACTTCAATTATAAAGTTAACCAGTAAAGATAATCTTCTTATTATTATATCTCTATTTGATTTATTAATATCTATACCTGATTTGTATATTAAAGTTATTCATATTTCTAAAGCATTTCATGTTAATCATACTTTTTCTAAGTATTCTACATACTTATTATCTGATATATCTTTTTCTAGATCTTTTCTTAAATTAGCTTTTTCTTTTTTAGCTACTTGTTTTACTCATCTTTTATAAAAATCTATACTATCAAGAATAGCTTTATGTTCTTCTTGAGTGATTCAGTTTTGAGAAAGATATCAAATATAGCCTAAAATCTTATTTTTTTGTTCTGAATCTAGTCAGTCCATATTATTAAGATACTTTACTAAATCTCAAGTATACACTAGGTATCTTGTATCTTTATTTTGTTTTAAAAAATCAGGAAACGATAAAATTTCAGGCATTAATAAAAATTATTATAATATTTTTATTAATTTTACCATAAATTTTTTAAAAATACAAAAAGCTTACTTTTAGAAATACTTACTACATACATAAGCGCTACTCCAAGCCCATTGTAAATTATATCAACCAGTTTTTCATGTTATATCAACAACTTCTCATATAAAAAATAATCATTTATGTTTTTTAGATTGCATAAATTTATCAAGCTCATTTAAATCAATTCATCATCATGTTGCTTTTGCTTCTTTCCAACTTCTCCAATCTTGCACTCAAGTTTCTATTTTACTTCCTAAATCAATTTCATTTTTAAATAAAGAGTAAATTTTTTTTGTTGAGTTTTCTTTTTTTATATCTAGTTCTATATTTATATTTTCAAGTATGTATTTAATTTTTTCTTGTTCAGTATTTAGTTTTATTGAATTTAGGTATTCTCATAGTGATACAGATAGATTAAAGACTATTGGTCAACTTACTCAAAAATGTGTAAAAAGTAAAGGTCAAAATTCTTTATAAATTAACTTATCCTTATCTTTTAGTTCTAAGTCTAAATTTACACTTGTTCATGATAGGGGACTGAAGTCTTTTTTCGTAGTAATTCAGCATAATGCTCTATGAGGAGCTATCACATTTAATCAAAAATGTTGTGCAAAATTATATCAATCTCAAGTGGTTCAAACTTGAAAAAAGCTTTTTCATCAAGTAGATATAATTATATTTTTAGATATAAATTTTTCTCAAGATTTTGTATTAATAAAATAAGTATTATCTTTTTTTTCTATTGCAATCACTTCTGAATTTAATTTTAATTTTGTATTGTTTTCTTTTGATTTTTTAATTAATAAATCAAGAAGCTCTTTACTATCTCAACTTTCTAAAATCAATCTTCATCTATCTTCTTCTACAATATTTATTCAGTTCTCATTAAAAAAACTTTGTATATCCCATTGATTGTATTGAGAAAACACTGATCTCAAGGCTTTATTATTTTGTCCAAAATAATCTCTTTCTGGATCAATGTTTATATTTGAAATATTCGCTCTTTCTCATCAAGATAAAAGTACCTTTGTTCAAGCAGATTTATTTTTCTCTAAAATCAATTTATTTAAACTTGTAGGTAAATTGATAGAACAAAAAAGTCATGCTGCTCAAGCTCAGATTATAATTATATCGTAAGTCATTTTTATTGTTATCGAGTATTTTTACAATTTTATTATAAAAAGAAGATTAATCAAATGATTAATCTTCTTTTCTAGTTTTTAAAAATTTTGGATAGTGAAACAAAAATACAGCTAAAAATACTATAAACCAAGCTCAAGAACTGATAAACATATCTTTTAGATTAAAGCTTCTTGAAGCGGATACGCTTTCTTTTACTTTTTGTTTACATTCTTCTATCTCCTCAGGAGTTCTTTCTTGGGTTACATTTGTTTGTGTTGCTGGATCAAACTTTGATGTTCCAAATTCACATTGTTCTATTTTATAGTACTCTCTATTTTGTAAGTATTCGTCATCTGTAATTAAAAAATATTGCCCAATAGATGTAAGAACTATTCATAGATTTATGGCTATAGCTACAAGTGCTACAAAAGATACAATAGCTAAATAAAAACTATATAATTTTGACATAGGTATTTTCATAATATAAAAATTATTAATTAAAATAATGTTTAACTTAAATATTATAATCCATCTAGTAAAAAAACAAAATAAAAACTAACAAAATTGTTAGTTTTTACTGTAATTAATTATATTAACGTCTCAAATTTAAAATTATATGCTTACTTATACCTCTTTTTTTTGGATTTTTAGAGAATATAAAAGCTCTAAGAACCTTTATGTTTGATCACATTTGACTTAAGTTTATATAATCTAAAATCTGATCATTTCTTGATAATATATCTCTTATAAGTTTCAAGTCTTTTTGTAAATCTCAGGTAGAATAATTTGGTACAATATATACTCAACTATCAACCTCAATATCTTTACTTTCTTCGAATTGTTCACTATTAGGTAAGTATTCTAGAATGGCTCTAGTTATAGCTACTCCTCAATCAAGATTTGCTCAAGTGCCAACAATATTTCAGTCAGTAATTTGATATGTAGGGATACCCATAGGATTTTTAAATACTTTTAAATATGCTTTTTTTCTAGCTAATTCTTTTTTTAACCTTTTTAAAAGATTAGACTCTAAATAATCCAGTTTTACTTTTGATAGTTCATAAGTATCATATTCTATTCATCAAGCATCACAAAAATCTTCAAATATCTCGTATGTTGCATGTAATAGAGTTTGGTTGATATTTGTTCATGCAGCAAGTCAGGTACTATATGAAAATCTATCAGGATAAACCAAGGATCCTGGAAAACCCCATACATATTGAGCTTGAATATAGTTTCAGTTTTGACTTTTGTAATAAGGTAATTTCATTTTTGAATCTGGAACTACTCTATATCACATATCTACTTCAAACATTTCTTCTATAAATGCTTCTTTAAATACTAAGACATTTTCTTGATAGTTATTTGTGAAATGTGTAAAATATGTAGAATACAGGCTTTCTAAAAATTCTATCTGTGCTCACAGATTAGCTAACTCCTGAGTTAGATTTTTTCCTCCTCTTGCTCTTGTTGATTCAAATAAAGCTTCTTTAGAAGTAATTTCTCATTTAACTAATCATAATATTTTTGAGAAATTTTTATCTGATTTAATAGCTGTATATCTAAGATTATATAAGTCAAAATCAGAAAAGCATTTTAAATCATTATCTCTTCATAATCATAAATCACATGTAGGAGCTCATGTTTCTTGAAGTTCAATTTCTTCAAATTGTAATTCATCCCAAGATTCACTAGATAATAAACGCCCCTTTATTTTTTGTTTTCATCAAAATAAAGATTTTGCAACGTCATCAGGTAAGTTGTTGTATATGTATGATGGCAGTGTAAAAAGTCACGTATATTGCCTTCTGTATTCTATTCATTCCAGTCTTTCTTCTCAATATACTGGTGTTTTATCAAAACATCAAATAGTAGGTTTATAATTTAATACAAGCACAATTGCTGTTTTTATAGACTCAATAAAAATTATTGCATTTTCTGATAAATTATAACTTTTTAGAGTATTATATGTCTGGTGTGATAAATTTGGATTCATATTTAAGGTTTATTATTATTTTGTAACATAGCTATAACTACTCCTATCAAATTCGTGAGTCTGTCTATAACTTTCCACAAAAGCTATTTCTTCTTCTGTTGCTTCTCTAAAATGAAATTCGCTTTTCATTTTTTCTAAAATTCATGTTTCTTCCATTCTTTTTAATTCTTCTTGAGTAGTTCTTCTAACATTTCTATTTGGTGACAAGTCTATTCACAAATCTTTTTCAACTAGACTAGCCACCTCACTCGTTGTATTTATTATGGCTTTAATTATTTCAATAGCAGAAAGCCATCTTTCATTTGAATCTAAAATTGTCCATGGAGTAGATTCACTATTAGTTAATTCTAACATTTTAACTTTTGCTCTAGTATAATAATTCCATTTTTCTTGAGCAACTTTATCTATAGGGCTAGATTTCCATCTCTTTCTAGCAGATTCTCTGTTTTTTAGCCTTTGTTTTTGAGATTCTTGTGTAATAGTTAAATAGACTTTTATAAACTTAATTCACGCGTCAATTATTTGTTCTTTCTCAAAATTTGCAACATTTTGCATAAACCATTCATATTCTTCTTGAGTACAAAATCACATTGCTGCTTCTACTCACACTCTATTATACCAACTTCTATCAAAAAAAGATACTTGTCACTCTTTTGGAAAATTATCTCTATATCTTTTAAACCAATTGTAATCAATCCTTTCTTCTGAGGAAGGTATTCAATATGCATAAACATTATGTCTTTTTAAATCAAAGTACTCAGTTACTCTTTTGATATTGCTTCATTTTCATGCTGTATCTCTACCATCTAGAGTTACTATAACTTTTTGTTTAGTATCATTTGTATGCTCAGCCCACAAAGATAATGCTCATCTATATTCGTTTAATACCTTTAAATTATCATCTTCTCTTGCTAAAGCAATTAATTCTTCAAGTGTTCTTCAAGTTGTTTTAAGTAATACTTTATCTAGCTTTGTATCTGCATTACTTTTAGTATTATTTTTTGCATTCATTTATATATAAAGTTTAAAAATATATTTAATAATATATAGTGTAAATATAAAAAATAAAATGTCAATACTTTTTAATAAAATTATATAATTGTCAATAATAAAAGTCCCATTTGATAGGACTTTTATTATTTTATAGTATTCTATTTTTAATCTCATTTACAACTCTTTCTTTAAAACTTTCTAGGTTTTCACTTGTTTGTTCTTTTGTTTTATAGTTTCTTACTGAAACAGTTCACTCTGATTCTTCTTGTTCTCAAACAACAAGTATATAGTTTATGTGCATTTTTTCAGCATTTCTAACTTTTTTATTTAATCAGTCAGAGGAATAATCTCAACTAACTCTTACTCAAGCTTCAAAAAGCATTTTTTCCACATTTTTTGCGTAATCATCAAATTTTTCCGCAACTGGTATGATTTTTACTTGTCTAGGAGACATCCAAGTAGGGAATACTCAAGCGAAGTGTTCTATAAATACTCACATACCTCTTTCTAGACTTCAAGATATAGCCCTATGGATTACAACAGGTCTTTCATTTTCATTATTTGCATTTGTGAAGCTTAAGTCAAATCTTTCTGGTAAGTTGAAATCACATTGGATAGTAGCAAGTTGCCACTCTCTACCTATAGCATCTTTGAACATAAAATCTAGTTTTGGACCATAAAATGCTGCTTCTCACTCAACTCTTTTGTAAGGTAGGTTATTTTCTTTTGAAGCTGATTCTAGAGCATCTTCTGCCTTTTGCCAAACATCATCATTTCAAAGGTATTTTGATTTATCTTCTCATCTAACAGAAAGACTTACCCAATAATCATCAGTCATACCTAGAGTTGTATAAAACTCTTTTATGATATCAGTTATAGATTTCACCTCTTCTTTTATCTGATCAACTCTACAAAAAAGATGTCAGTCATCCTGAGTAATTGCTCTAACTCTTGTTAATCATCCTAATTGACCTGATTTTTCATCTCTATAAACAGTTGCTGGTTCAAAATATCTAACAGGCATATCTCTATAACTAAACTGATTATCTGCAAAGATTTGCATATGATGAGGACAGTTCATAGGTTTCATGATAAATTTATCTTCTTTTCATTGTACTCTAAAAAGCTCATCTCCAAACTTAGCTGCATGTCATGATGTTTGATATAAAGCCTCTTTTGCTATATGAGGACTCCAAACTCTTTGATATCATTTTTTACTATGAAGTTCCCAAAGATAGTTTTCTATCTCTTGTCTGATAACCATACCAGCTGGTTGCATAAGAGGAAGACCAGGTCAGATTAATTCAGAAATAGTAAATAGTTTAAGTTTAGCTCAAAGTATTCTATGATCTCTTTTTTTAGCTTCTTCAAGCATATGAAGATGTTTATCTAATTGTTCTTGATTTTCAAATGCGTATGCATAGATTCTAGTTAATTGTTTATTTTTAGCATCACCTAACCAATAAGCTCAAGCTACACGAGCAAGCTTAAAACTATTTGGATCTAGTTCTTTTGTATTTGATACATGAGGCCCAGTACACATATCTATAAATTTTAGATTTTTTATCTGATCTCAATCTAATTCTTCAAATCTTTCAAAATTGTTAGTTTTTAAAAATTCTTGGACACCTTCATAGTATTCTCCTGATTTTCATTTAGAAATATTGAAATAAAAACTGATTTTATCTGATAGTTTTTCAGTATTTTTAAAATCTCAAGACTCTATTTTATCAACAAGTTCTTTTTTAAATCATTCTCACATCTTATCAAGTATAACTCTTGCATCATTGAAGTTTACCTCAATACTCTTGAAATCTTGGTTTTGTGTTATGATTTTTTTCATAGTTTTTTCTATATTTTTCAGATCTTTGTCTGAAAATTCTACATCTCAAAAATCAAAGTCATAATAAAATCCATCATCCGTATCTGGTCAAGTTGCTATCTTTGCTTCAGGAAAATTTTGTTTTACAGCTTGAGCCATAATATGTGCAAGAGAGTGTCTTTTTATAGCTATTTCCATTGTTACTTTAAATTATTTATAAAATAAAAAAACTCCTACTAGAGTAGAAGTTTAAGTGTTTTTAATATTTATATTACACAAAAAACCTCTACGTGGATCGTAAGAGTAGTAGTTGTAGTTAAGGTTACAAGTTGTGCTAGGAACATAATGCCTTGTTAGAAATTAACATATATCAGTGTATTTAAAACTCTTTTTTTGTCAAAGATTTGTTTTTATTAAATAATTATGATATCATTTTATTGATTATATTTTAACTATAAAATATGTTAGCAAACATACTAAAAGAAGCATTAAATAGAAAAGCTTCAGATATAATTTTATCAACAGGAACTAAGCCTTCAATCAAGCTACTTTGAGAAGTAGTAATGCTTGAAGATTTTGATGTACTTGATAAAGATACAGTCAGTAAACTAGCGTTAAGTATTATGTCAGAAACTTGAAGAGAAAAATTTCAAAAAAATAAAGAACTAGATTTTAGTGTTGCTATGTGAGATGCTAGATTTAGAGTTAATGCATTTGTAGAAAAAAAAGGCTACGGTTTAGTTTTTAGGGTTATACCTGATAAAGTTCCAGAGTTTGATTCACTTTGATTTCCACAAATTATAAAAGAATTTACTAAGAAGGGAAGTGGACTTGTGCTTGTAACTGGTGCTGTTTGAAGTGGTAAATCAACAACAATGGCCTCACTTGTAGAAGAAATAAATAAAAATTATCAAAAACATATTATCACTGTAGAAGATCCAATAGAATTTAGTTTTGAAAATAAAAGATCTTTAGTTGAGCAAAGAGAAGTATGAAGTACCACTTTGACTTTTGAAAACGGTTTAAAATACGCATTAAGGCAAGCTCCAGATGTTATCATGGTATGAGAAATGAGAGATCTAGAAAGTTTTAGATTGGCTCTAAGAGCTGCTGAAACTTGAAATCTAGTTTTTGCTACACTGCATACCGCTGGAGCAGCTAGAACAGTAGCTAGAATTATAGATATGTTTCCATCATGAGAAAAAGATCAAATAAAAGCGCAATTATCAGGTTCATTAATTTGAGTAGTATGGCAGAAATTATTAAAAACAAATGATTGAAAATGAAGAGTTCCAGCAGTTGAAGTTATGATAAATACAACCTCAGTATGAAATATAATTAGAAAATGAGATAATCATCAACTTGATTGAGTTATAGAAACAAGCTCAAGTGAATGAATGATAAGTATGAAGAAATCTTTAGAGGATTTAAGATGAAAAGATTTAATCAGTCAGGAAAAATTTGAAGAAGAATTATTGTCACTAGGAAAATAAAAATAGTTAACATAATAATAAAAAAATAATCTAAATTAATTTTTAGATTATTTTTTTATTAGAAATTGAGAAAAAGAGTTAAATAGCTAAAAAAATAGAAAATCCTAAGGATATACTTATCATAAAAAAGATTATAATAATACAGCACATAAGTTATATTATGTTAACTAAAAGATATTTCGGTTTTTGTTAATATAATACTCTCCTAATTTATTAAATAAATTATTTTTTATAGATTTTATATAAATCAATTTGTATTTTTAAAAATAAAATATAAATTCTATATGTTTTAATTTTTTAATATATATATGAAAAAAGTTTCCCTTGTTATCTTGGATTGATTTTGATTAAGTAGTAAAAAAGAAAATAACTCTATACATCTTGCAAATACTCCAAACTTTGATAAATTATTTGATTCTTGAAGATTTGCTAAATTAGATGCTTCTTGAAAAGCTGTTTGAGTGCTTGATGGTCAGATATGAAATTCTGAAGTTGGTCATATGACCATTGGTTCAGGTAGAGTTATGAGACAATCTATAGCAGAGATAGATGATTTATTTGCTGAAAATAGTTTTAAAGACCTAGATGTATTTAATGACTGAATATCATATGTATACAAATATTGATCAAGGCTACATGTTATGTGACTTTTATGACCATGATGAGTTCATGCCCATAGTAATCATATAAAAAACATGATTAAGCTTATACCAAGTGATATTGATGTTTACTTACATATATTTTGAGATGGAAGAGATACGGATTACAAGTCACTATATACTTACTTGAGTACATGTACAGGTTTTTTGAACAATCATAAAAATGTAAAAATAGCCTCAGTATGTGGTAGATTTTATGCAATGGATAGAGATAATAACTGGGATAGGATAGAAAAAGTATATGATACGATTGTTAGATGAAACAATTTAACTTCAATAAGTCTGTTAGATTATGTAAAAAAATCTTATGAACTTTGAATATATGATGAGTTTATAGAACCAGCTTTATTTAATGATAATGCTAATATTTCATCAAATGATATAGTATTTTTTATGAACTTTAGATCAGATAGAGCTAGGCAAATAACTCAAGCAATAACTGATGATGACTTCCCTTCTGTTTTTCCTCTAAATAAGCTTGAAAATTTGTATTTTGTAACTATGACAAAGTATTATGAAAACTATAAATGAAAAGTATTTATAGAAAAAAAAGATATAAAAAATACACTTCCAGAAATATTTTCAAAAATGTGACTTAGACAATTGCATCTCGCAGAAACTGAAAAATTTGCTCACGTTACTAAATTTTTTGCTGGTGGAAATAATGTGGTATTTTCTGGTCAAGACAATGTACTTATCCCCTCTCCTAAAGTAAAAACTTATGATTTAAAGCCCGAGATGTCAGCTTTTGAAATATTCGAAACTTATAAAAATAAAGCGTTAGGTTATGATTTCACAGTAGTAAATTTTGCAAATGGAGATATGGTTTGACATAGCTGAAAACTCGATGCTTCTATAAAGGCTGTAGAAATTCTAGATAAGATAATTTGAGAACTTATTGAGTTTTCAAAGAAAAATGATATAGAGTTAATTATAACAGCTGATCATGGTAATTGTGAAGATATGTGAACTACAGAAAATCCTCATACAGCACATACCTTAAATCTAGTTCCTTTTTTCTATATAAGCGCTTGAGAATTAGTAGAACTTAAAAAGACTTGATGACTTTCTGATATTGCTCCAACTGTGCTTGATATTATGTGAATAGAAAAATATGAAGAGATGAGTTGAGATAGTTTGATTAAAAAATAATCCCTTTAGGGGATTATTTTTGTAGTTCCTCGATTCTTATCAATCTATTATACTTTGCTATTCTATCAGTTCTACTTAAGCTACCAGTTTTTATGTATCAAGAGTTTACTGCTACAGCTAAATCTGCTATAAAAGTATCTTCGGTTTCCCCTGATCTATGAGAAATTATAGATATCATATCATGCTTTTTTCATAGGTTTATTGCATCAAGAGTTTCTGATACAGTTCAAATTTGATTTAGTTTAATTAATATAGCATTTGCTAGACTTTTTTCTATACCTAGCTGTATTCTTTCTATATTTGTTACAAATAAATCATCTCATACTAGTTTTACTCTGTTTCAAAGTCTATTATTTAATTCTGCCCATCCTTCAAAATCATCTTCAGCCATACCATCTTCAATAGAAAAAATAGGATAAGAGTTTACCATTTCTTCATAATAATCTATAAGTTTACTTGAACTTAGATCTCTTCCTTCAGATTTAAGTATATATTTTCAGTCTTTATAAAACTCAGAAGCAGCAACATCAAGAGAAATTTTTACTTGTTCTGTAGTGTAACCTGCCTTTTTGATTGCTTCAATTACAGTTTCTATTCCCTCTTTATTTGATTTAAAATCTGGTGCAAAACCTCATTCATCTCAAACTGCTGTATTTAATCATTTTGATTTTAGGATTGATTTTAGATTATGAAAAATTTCAGCTCAAACCCTGACTCTTTCTTTGATTGAGTTAAATCAAACTGGAACTATCATAAACTCTTGAAAATCCAGAGAATTATCTGCATGTTCTCATCAGTTTATTATATTCATTAAAGGAATTGGTTGAATATATCATTTCCCTTCTCATAAATAATTATATAACTGCTTTCATTCACTATCAGCACATGCACATACAAAGGCCATAGAGCAAGCAAGTACTGCATTTGCTCAAAGGTTTGATTTATTTTTAGTTCAATCAAGCTTAATTAAAAAATTATCAAATTCCCTATAGTTACTAAATATTTTTCAAATTACTGCATTTTTTATGGTTGTATTTACATTGTTTACTGCTTTTAATACTCATTTTCATAAGTACCTAGTTTTATCACCATCTCTTAATTCAAGAGCTTCATGTATACCAGTTGATGCTCAGCTAGGAGTTATTGCTCTACCCTTTGCTTTTTCTAAAGTTAATTCTACTTCAATTGTAGGATTTCATCTGGAATCAAGTATTTCAATTGCTTTTAAGTCTATTATTTTGTACATATAATTGTTTATAGATATATAATAAGTGTCTGGATTATATATAGCGTATAGATTTAATCAAATTTTTATTATCCAATTTATTTGACTATTTAGCTTATAAATGATAATATAATAAATATAATAATTATAAAATATATGACTCAAAAAGAAGAATTAGCTTTTATTTCACTTGAGAGAAAACTTGACTGAAACCGTAAAAGTAATTTACACTTAACTGTATGAATCCTTAGTTTTACTTGGATGATTTTTCATTTTGCTGTGGTTTTCTTTTTTGTACTTAAGTTAGAATCTATAGCTTTAGTAGGTATATTTCTTTGACTTGGGAATTTATTTTCTTTTTTACTTGATGTTCCTGTTTGAATACTTCAATATTATTTAAAATCAAAAACTCTATATCTTCTTTGAGCTATTTCGCAATTGATAGCATTACTTATTTTTGCTAATTTTATCTTTAAGGTTACAGATTTTTTAGCTATGCCAGTTGTTGAAAATGCTTGAGTTTTACAAAGTGTTGTTAGTTTTTTTATGTTTGATATAGTTAATATACTTCTTTTACTTGTAGCTAGTTTTTGCTACGGTTTTACAAAAGAAATAAACGATATAACTACTATATCTTATATATTAAATAATGCTAATCCCTCTCAATATAAAACTATAATTGCATCAGATAACCTATTTATTGGTATTTGATCTTTCTTGTGACTAATTTTATCTTGATTTATCTTATCATTTTCTCCTAAATTAATAATTTTTACGATTTTATTTATAGTTTTATTTATGCTTTATGTTACAAATAAGTTTTTTGATAATTCTGTTTATACATTTAAGTTTAGTGATCTAGAAAGATTTAAAATTTACTTTGATAAAGATTGATTATGAAAAGCTAAAAATGATTTAGTAAAAACAGTTTCAAAAGTTGACTTAGGTCAAGTTATATGAAAAACAAAATATGTTTTTTTACGTCCGCTAGTAATTAAAAAAGATATGATATGAGTTAGTGAAATGATTGAAAAAACTAAAGAGAGTTTTATTAATATATATGAAACTCTTAAATATGCTAAAACCACAAATTTAATTGTGTATTGGGCTTTTGCTATGGTGTTAACATTTTGATTTTGGGATACATTTGCAGCTACTTTCTTGATTGATTTTTTAAATCAAGTAAAGCCTTGAATGAGTTATATCTTACTGTGAATTATAGCTATTCCAGCATATGCTTTACAATGACTATTTTGAAAGTTAGCTGACAAATTTTGAGTTTATTTCATAACAAACGTATGACTTGCTATATCTTGAGCTTCATTGATTTTGATGTCATTTTTCTCTTGAGATTTAAATTTATGGGTTGTTATGTGACTTGCTTTACTTAATAGTGTTTGATATGCTATATGTATGAATTTGTCTGTTTCAACGTTTTTAGAAATGTATAATAAAAGTTATGCAGAAAAGATGAAACTTGTTGAAATAGATTCAAATGCATCTGCTACACCTATGAAAATACTTCAAAACTTAGCAAATGTAGTAGGTTTATTTTTCTGATGACTTATATTAGCTGTTATAAATTATTCTTGATTTTTCTTTTTATTTTGATGATTGATTATATGATTCTTAATTTGGTCAATATTAAAAAGAAAAAAGATACAGAGTTAATAATTCTGAAAAAATAAGGGACCGGTCTCTAGAATAGTAAGCAATAATTCTAAATTTTAGTTTTTACTTTCTAGAAAGAGAGACCGGTCCCTTATTTTAGTGATAGCTTTGTATCTCTTTTTTAAATTCATTTCATTTTTCTTCAAAATTTTTCCACAAGCTATAACTAGGTGATGCTGTGGAAAGTAAACATATCTTCCCTTTTTCAGTATGTTTAAAAGCAAAATCTACAGCCTCTTTCATACGTTTTGTTTGTAGGATATTAAAATTACCTTGTAATCTCCCTTTTTCAAGGGGAGTCTCCGTAGGAGGAGGGGTTATTAAATTTAATATCTTGTCTCAACTATCAGGAAACAAAACTATATTTTTTATTTCATATTTTTTTAAATATTTAGCAAGTTCTTTAAAATCATATCATCTATCAGTTCCTCATAAAAATATAGTGTTTATTTCATCTCAAAATGTCTTTATAGCCTCAATTGTACTTTCTGGAGTAGTTGATATAGCATCATCAATAAACCTAATTCAAGCATATATTCATACGTCCTCAAGTCTATGAGGAAGTCAGCAAAATGTTTTTAAAATTGATTCAAATTTGGAGTAATCTTTTATTCAAACTATATCTAAAACTCAAATAACAGCTGATATGTTCAGTCTATTGTGTTCTCATTTTAGAAGTATTTTTTTATCATCAAAAATCTTTTTTCAATCTATGTAAAAATTATGTCATTTATAAAGATAATCTCAAGCACTTCAAAATGTTTTTACATATTCAATATTTATTAAATCTAAAAAACCTGAGTTAATAAGTGGATTTATAGACCCTTCTATTATATTTAATTTTGCCTTTTTATAGTTTTCAAAATTTGAGTGCCAGTCTAGATGATCAGGATAAATATTTAATAGTATAGAGATAAAACACTTTGGAGTTAAATCCTCTAGCATATAGCTTGATAATTCATACACTATATAATCATACTTTTCTCATGATATTATATCAATCTCATCAAGTATAGGATTACCTATATTTCAAACAATTTTTACATTGTATCAATATATTTCAAGAGCTTTATATATAAGAGTAGTCGTTGTTGATTTACCTTTTGTTCATGTTATACCAATAACTCTTCACTCATAATTATCAAAAAATACTTGGGCTCATGATATTAGTTTATGTCTGTACGGTATAATCTTTTCATGATATGGGGAAATTCAAGGAGTTTTAAAGATGAGATCGAACCCTCAAAGATTATCTAGGTAATTTTCTCAAAGATTATATTTTAAAGAATCTTCTTTTTTTATCTCAGTATTTTTATCAAGGATAGTTATATCTTTTACTCAAATTTTACGTAAAAACTCTAAATTAGACTTTCATTCTTTACCGAAGCCTAAAATCGCTATCTTTTTATTTTTAAGTTCACTTAACTTCATACTTGTTATTTTCTATTTATGAAACTAATAGAATCTAAAACTTTCTCAAATAGTCTGTTAAAATCTATTTTATATGAAAAATCATTTTTCCTATACAATATATCACTTACAGCCATTCTTACTACATTTTCTCTTTTTGCAATTTCATCTCATAAGTCATCAGATATTTGTACTGCTCTAGTAGTTCAATTGTATTTAACTCAATCAACTTCTAAAATCTCATTTACTCTAATAATATGTATTAATATTGCATCATCTAAACTGAAGCCACCTTCCTCTGGTAGTTCCCTTTTTAAACATGTTAAATCATCTTCTCACTCTTCATGTTTTCATCATAAGAGAGTAAGTCAATTTAATCTTTTGTTTCTATCAAAATATAATCTTGAGCTTTCATCAATTACTACTGCGTGACTAACCTTTATTTCTTGCATTTTTCAGACGATTTACATAGATATAAATACTTCAAACGACAATTATAAAAATGACTCATCAAATCATAACTTCATTTAGATATTCTTTTATAAGTTCTTTGTTTTCTCAAGCTACATATCAGATACTCATAAGTATCAAGTTCCAAATACCGGCACCTAGTCATGTATAAAAGAAAAATTTTGCAAAATTCATCTCAAATGCTCAAGCAGGGAGACTGATTATTTGTCTAACAGCGGGTATAAATCTAGCTAAAAACACTGTTATAGAACCATGATTATTAAAATAATCTTCAGCTTGCATATAATGATTTTCAGTTAAAAACACATATTTTCAGTATTTTCTAATTACTCTATGTAAAACTTTATCTCAAAGTTTAAATGCTATATAGTAGTTGATAGTTGCTCATATAAGAGCTCAAGCAGTTCAAGCAGCAAAAGCTAATAAAAAGTTCATTTCTCATATACTTGCTAAGAATCAAGCTGGTATCATAGCTACTTCTGATGGGAAAGGTATAAAACTAGATTCTATAACCATCATAATAAAAATTCCCCAGTATCAAAGGTTGTTAGCTAACTCAGTTACTATTGTTACAAATTCATGCATTTTTTTGTTTTAGAAAATATTTTTATTGATTGTAATTATAAAACAAAAAAAAGCTAGTTAATTTTAACTAGCTTTTTTTTGTTATTTGCTTATATGTTGGCAAAATACGCTTCGAATTCTTCTTTGCTTATTTCTTCTCTTTCTATTAAATCTTTTGCAATTTGTTCGTGTAATTTTTTATGTTTTTTAATTAGATTTACAGCAGTTGTATATGCATTATCAAGTATTTCCCTAACTTTATCATCTATCTTTCTAATTGTTTCATTTGAGATAAAGGCTTTTTCTCACTCAACTCATAAGTGATTTCCGTGTGCTGTATCTCACTCAAAGTTTTCTGCTCAGATTTCCTCAAACATACCATATTTCATAACCATAGCTCTAGCTATTTTTGTTGCTTTTTCAATATCGTTTGATGCTCAAGTTGTTATAAACTCTTTTCAGAAAAATACTTCTTCTGCAGCTCTACCTCAGTATAGAGTAGATAATTCATCTAAAAATTTTGCTTTTGATGTAAGTAATTTATCTCTTTCAGGTAAAAACCAAGTTACTCATAAAGCTCATCATCTAGAAACAATAGACACTTTGTGAACAGGGTCAGTGTTTGGAAGTAGTTTTCAAACTATAGCATGTCATACTTCATGATAAGCTGTGATCTTTTTTTCATCTTCACTCATAACTTGAGACTTTTTTCTAAGTCACATTACCAGTCTCTCAAAAGCTTCTGTTATGATATTAGAAGTAATTACTTTTTCATTTCTTCTAGCTGTTATTATAGCTGCTTCATTTAGAAGGTTGTCTATATCTGCTCCGGAAAATCATACAGTTTTACTTGCTATTTCTTTAAAATCAATATCAACATCTAATTTCTTATTTCTAGCATGAACATGGAGAATAGCTTCTCTATCAATTAAATTTGGGAGATTTACAGTTATTTTTCTGTCAAATCTACCAGGTCTAAGTAATGCTTTATCAAGCACATCAGCTCTATTTGTTGCTCAGATTACGATAACATTTGTCTCATTATCAAATCAATCCATTTCTGTTAAGATTTGATTTAGTGTTTGTTCTCTTTCATCATGTCATCCTCCTGTACCAGGTCATCTTTTTTTTCAAATTGCATCTATCTCATCTATAAAAATTATAGCTGGAGCCAGTTTTTTAGCATTTGTAAATAAGTCTCTTACTCTTGATGCTCAAACTCATACAAACATCTCAACAAACTCTGATCCTGAGATACTTAGGAAAGGTACATTTGATTCTCAAGCAACAGCTCTAGCAAGAAGTGTTTTACCTGTACCTGGAGGCCCAACAAGTAGTATACCTCTTGGTATTTTAGCTCCTATTTCTTTATATTTTTTAGGATTTTTTAGGAAATCAACAACCTCATTAAGTTCTTGTTTTTCTTCTTCTGCTCAAGCTACATCACTAAACATGATTTTATCTTTTTCTTTATCATAAAGTCTAGCTCTTGATTTACCAAATGTCATTGCTGAACTTGTCATACCTCACATCTTTCATAAAATTGCCATGGCAACTACAAAAAACAATACAAATGCTAGGATTGTTGGTAGTATATCAGCCCAAAACTGTTCTGATGTATTGTCCTTTACAGTTATAGTAGTGTCAATTTCTGGGTTTTTAAGTCAAAGATCTTGTAATGAATCATTTGTTGGGAGAGTAACTATATCTCTAACTAGTTTTGTAGTAGTTCATTCTTGTATAGTTTGTCATGACAGAGTTGCTATCGCTTTATTTCAGTCTATTAAGATCTCACTATATTGTCCTTCTTGATAATTTTTTTCTAGTTGGTTAATTCATATCGTTCTATCTTCATATTTTTGAGCATTTTTTATATATGGAGATAATACAGTAAGTAATAAAGCTATCAAAAATAGTATCAAAAGTGGCTTTAAATTACTTTTTTGTGTTTTAGGTGGTGTTATCTTTTTCTTTATACTCATTTTTTTTCAGTTAATAATAATTATATAAAGTATACTATATTTTATTAAAAAAATATGGTTTTGCAAAATAAAAAAGTTAAGTTTGTTGACTGTAGGTTTGATTTATTTATACTATGGCACAATATTATATTATTTATATAGAATTTGAAACACTTAAAAGTAAAAATAGATAAACTTGAGTTTGACTGAGAAATTGTATTTAAAGATATAGATTTTGTGTTAAATGAAGATGATAGAGTTTCTATAGTAGGACCAAACGGAGCTTGAAAAACAAGCCTTTTAAAAGTGCTTATATGAGAAAATAAAAACTTTGATTGATTTATAGAAAATGTATGAAATCTGACTCTAGGTTACTTGCATCAAGTTTATAGTGATGATGAAAATAAAACAGTAAGAGAAGAATTAAAAGACTGATTTAAAGAAATAATAAATGCTGAAAAAGAGCTCACTGAAGTAGAAAAAGATATGGCAGAAAACCCAGATGATATAAGCTTAATAGAAACTTATACTTCTCTACTAGAGAGATTTAATAACATATGAGGTTATGATTATAACAACAAGATACACAATGTAGCAAATGGTATATGACTAATTGATTTACTTGATAAACGTCTTGTTGAAGTTAGTTGATGACAAAGAACAAAAATAGCTTTAGCTAAAGTGCTTTTAGAATCTCCTGATATACTTTTTTTAGATGAGCCAACAAACTTTATAGATATGGCATGAGTTGAATGGCTAGAGTCTTACCTTAAAAATAAATGGAAATGAGGTTATGTTATAATCTCCCATGATAGAGAGTTTTTAGATAAATCTTGTAATAAGACTTTTGAGTTACAACCTAAACTTGGTTTAGAGCTTTATCATACAAATTATAGTGGTTATGTGCTTGAGAGAGACAAGGTAGAAAAAAAGAAAATGGAAGCCTGGGAAAGACAGGAAGAGTACATAGATAAACAAGAAAATCTGATAAATAGATTTAGAGCTGGAAGTAGAGCTTGATGGGCAAAATCAAGAGAAAAAATGATTGATAAAATGGAAAAAATAGATAAACCTTATATTCCTAAAAAGCCTAAATTTTTCTTTAATGAACTAAAAGATTGTCCTGATAAAGTTTTGAGTTTCAAGGAAGTATTTATTGGTAGAAATGAACCACTTTTTTATATAAATGAAGCTATACTTCATAAATGACAAAGGATTTGAATAGTTTGAGAAAATGGAGTTTGAAAGTCTACTTTTCTAAAAACTATAATTGGTCAGCTAGATATACTTGATGGATATTTTGTAAAATGAAAATCGGTAGAATATGTTTACTATAGCCAACTTCATGAAGAACTTGATAAAAATAAAACTGTAAGAGAAAATTTTATAGCTCATGGTATAGATATGCCAGATCAACACTTGATATGACTATTAAATCACTACTTATTTGAAAAAGAAGATATAGATAAAAAAGTAGCAAACTTGTCATGATGACAAACTTCAAAACTACTTTTTGCGATACTTTGACAAAAAGAATGTAACTTACTCATACTTGATGAACCTACAAATCATCTAGATTATGATACTAGGGAGGCTATGGAACACGCATTGCAAAAATTTAAATGAGCGATTTTATTTATATCACATGATAGATATTTCGTAAATAAGCTAGCAACAAATATCTGGTTTATAACTGACTGAGAGTTATCTATATCTTACGGTAATTATGAAGATTATAAGTTTAAACTAGAAAATGGTATTGATATGGATTTCAATCTATTTGATGAAGAGGCAGAGTTAAATCTAGTACTTGAAGAGAAACTAAGTGATAGACAAAGAAAAAGAATCAAAGATAAATTTTGAGGAGGAAAAAAGAGATAAAAATTATTTTTGTAGTGCCCTTTCTCTTATATAGGAGCTTATATTTTTATATCACTTCATTTTTGCTAAAGCTTCTATTTTGCTTTTCTCTTCCCTTGTTATTCTTAAATTTATAATATCTTTTTTTCTTTCTGCTTTCTTTTCTGCTATAAGTTCAGGTAATAATTCTAATAATTTTCATAGATCACTTAAATCCCGCTCTTGTGCAAATCATGCTTCTTTGCATTCAACAAAAATAGCTGTTTCTATATCAGCAAAATCTGGATCTTTAGGCTTTGAAATATTAACAGGATATTTTTTATTTAAATATTCTATGTATATTGTATTATTCATAATTATTTGTTAATGAGTAGAATTTTTTAAGTTTAATTTTATATACATCTTTACAATCATTATTATGTAAGGGGATTATGATGTATTTCTCTTCATTTTCTAAAAAAGTGATTTTTTTATGACTTCATTTTCTCTCTTCTATCTTATAATCTCAATTATTAAAGAGTTTTTCTATTTCGCTATATTTTAAACTTGTTGGTCTATTTAAAAGTTTTTCTACTATTTTTTCTTGCTTTGTTATGTGAATTTTGTATATACATTATAATAAATGTGTTGATAAAATCAACTTTTCTTAATTATTATATTTGTATGATATTAAATCTATATTAAATTTTGAGGAGAAAAAAAGAGATAAAAATTAATTTTTATCTCTTTTTATGTATATTTTTCAAATAAATTTACCAATTTATATTCTCCTTTTAGTGCTCTATACATACTTTTTACACTTGGAGTTCAGCTTCATAGTAGGAGCTTGTTTCAGTTAAGTTCTGTGATCTTTTCGGCTACTTCTATCCCATTGTATCTTGGAGAAGAGTCTGATATATAAGAATTATCATGTTCCTCATCAACTATAATCAGTCATAAATTATTGTATGGGTAAAAAAGAGCTGATCTAGTTCAGATAATCAATTTTGCATTTCCAGATTCTATATCTAGCCAATAGTTAGTCTTTTTTGCTTCTGAAACTGAAGAGTTAAGCACTATGATATCCTCTCAAAATACTTGTTTCAGTCTATCAGCTAGCTGATTTGTAAGTATGATTTCTGGGATAAGTAAAAGAGTTTGTTTTCACTTATCTAGATAATCTTTTATCAGATGAATATATATTTCAGTCTTCCCGCTTCAAGTTATACCATGAAGTAATATTTTATTTTTATCTGATTTTATTATTTCATCATATGCTTTTTGTTGAGATGGAGAAAGGGGTTTAGGCCCTCATCCTCTAACTTCCTCTACCCCGGAGTACTCTCTCTTAGCTAAAGCCAATCCACCTTGTTCTTTGAGAGTAGAGGGGGGATTTTGAGCTAGCTCCTTCTCCTCCAAAGGAGAAGGTTGGGATGAGGTAATCTTTAACTTCCCTTTCTCTATCTTTTCTCTCAAGTTTTTAGGAAAAAACAAACAAGCACTGTTGTGTATTGGTGTGAAATAGTGTGATGAGATAAAAGGAAGAAGCTCTAGTCTATAGTTTTTTAAAAATAAGAAATCATTTTTTATAGAGATAAGTGCTTTTATTTTTGATTCATCTATCTCTAGTCATAGCTCTTCTTTGTTTCATACTTTTAGTACGACTCAGATCTCTATCTGGTCTTTTAGAGGTATCTCTACAATCATACCTGCTTTTATATCTCACTCTAAAAAAGTAGGTACAAAATAAACAAGACCTACTTCATCAAAAGTTTTAGAAAATGTAGAGATAATTGCATACATACTACCTAAACATAATATTTACATCGTTTAATCACATAGCTTCTAATGCTCAATTAAGTAGAGCTATATTATCGGCAGTGTTTACTGATTTCATAGCAAAGGCGGTTTTAAACTCTAGATGTAGAGTATCTCACATAAAACTAGTTTCTGCTCACCTGATACTCATCGTTAAAGCTCATTTTGCTCACGCTGACTTTAGTTTTTCTATGAAAGTTTCTTTGTTGAAAGAGCTTGAGCTACTCCCCTCTCTCTTTGGGAGAGGGGTTGGGGGCGAGGGCTTTTCTTCCTCTCATCAAAAGATATCAGATATATCATCGTGAGATATATCTTCTTCTGTTTTGAGCTTCTCATCATTTTGAGCTCACCTCGGTCCTCTATTTCATTCTAACTTCGAAGATAGTCGAGCAAGCTCTCCTGTCTCAGTTATCCCTAGAGGAGAGGAAGCAGAAGGACTTTTATTATTATTATTTATATCTAAACCACCTATTCCCTCTCCTTTAAGGAGAGGGGTAGGGTGAGGTTTGTTCTTAGGAGTTGCTTCTTCACTATAAGCACTCACTATTTTTAACACTCAAATCAAAAATGTAGTATTTTCATCAAGAGAGTTTTTTGTTTTAGAGTAAGTTTCATCAAGTGTACTCAATACTTTTAAGTAAGAGTTTATATTTTCTCAAGCAAGAGCTTTTTTAGTAGTTATATCTTTTGTGAAAAATATAAGTTCTTTAAAAAACAATTTTATATTTTTTCAGTCGGCTATAAGGTTATCAAAGTCATTTACTATACTCGCGTCTTCATTTATTAACTTATCTAAAAAATTAGATAAAAGCTCATCTTCTACTATTCAAAGTGTAGATATTATTTTGTCATAATTTATCTCAGAGTCATTAATCAACTGCTCAAATAAACTTATGGCATTTCTGTATCAACCGCTAGAATTTTTTATGATATAATCAAGAGATTTTTCATCTATCTGAACTTTTTCTTTTTTAGCTATGTAAGTCAGTCTATTTTTTAACTCTTCATAACTTCATCTTTTAAAATCATATCTTTGGCAACGTGATATGATAGTTTCTGGTACTTTGTGAGTTTCAGTAGTTGCAAGTATAAATTTTACATAAGAAGGTGGTTCTTCAAGTATCTTTAGAAGCGCATTAAATGCTCATTTTGAAAGCATATGAACCTCATCTATTATGTAGATCTTATAAGTAGCATGAGTTGGTTGAAATCTGGCTTTTTCTATGATCTCTCTGATATTGTCCACTCAAGTATGACTAGCTGCATCTATCTCTATAACATCAACTAAATTTTCATTATTCACAGCAAGACATATTTCACACTTATTACATGGGTTTCAGTCCACTGGATTTTTACAGTTTACAGCTTTTGCCATGATTCTAGCACTACTTGTCTTACCTGTTCATCTAGGACCACAAAAAAGATAAGCTCAGACTGTTTTATTGTCTGAAACTGCTTTTCTCAAAGTCTGTTTGATAAATTCTTGTCCTTCCAAACTTGAAAAGTCTCTCGGTCTGTATTTTAGGTATAAGCTCATGTTAGGTTGTAGGAGTTAGGTTGTAGGGGCTAGGTTAAAGCAAAAAGACCTAAAAGTGAAACGTCCTAGTGCCTGTAACCTAATAACTAATTTACTATTTTATTATCATCAAGTGCTTTTAAAATCTCTTGTACTTTTGTTTTATCGTGCCATGGTATAGCTCAAGCATTTGTAACCATAACATGTTCATCTCATTTTCAAGCTATCAGTATAGTGTCTCAAGCCTCAGCTTGCAGTATAGCATTTCTTATAGCCTCTTCCCTATCTGTAATTATCCAAAAATCCTCTCCTTCTTTTCTTTCTATTCAAAGTAATACATCTTTTATTATTTCTCATGTTTTTTCACTATAATCATCATCTTGAGTAAGTACAACTTTATCAGATAGTCTTGAAACTATTTCTCACATGATAGGTCTCTTTGTTTTATCTCTGTCTCAAGTTGCTCAAAATACAGTTATAATCTTTCAATTTCATTTTATCTCATTTATAGTACCAAGAGTATTTTCTAAAGCATCTGGAGTATGAGCATAATCTATAAAAATCTTAAATCATTCAATATTTTCTACTTCTTCAAGTCTTCAAGCAACAGGGCTTATGTCTTTTACTATTTCTAAAATCTTGTCTTGTTTAATATTTAAACACATAAATACACCGATAGATGCTGTTATATTATATGCATTAAAAGCTCATCTAAGTTTAGTTTTTATATCCAGAGTTTTTGCTCAAACTTTTATTTTAAATGTATTGTATTCTTGTTCTTCTTTTATATCTATTATCTGTAAATCTGATTCAGGAGCTTTTCCGTATCTGTATAAAACATCATAAGTTTCATTAGTAAACAAAGAATGATAATCACTATCTATATTTACTATAGCTGATTTTTTAACTAGAGGTTTTCTTTTGTATGTTATCAGGTTTTTAAATATCTGAAGTTTTGTATTTACATAATCTTCCATGGTTTTATGTAGATCTAGATGATCTTGAGTAATATTTGTCAGAGCTACTATGTCATAGTTTATCCCCCGAACACGACTCATCTTTATACCATGACTAGCAGTTTCTATGATAGCAGTTTTAATCCCCTGTTTTTTTGCCATCTTTAAAAGCCTCTGAAGCTCAAAAACATCTGGAGAAGTCATCTTTGTTTCGTTTATAAATTCTTGGTCTCACATGATTATGTTGACTGTAGAAAACATAAAAACTTTTTCTCAAGCTTTTATGAGTCATTTTGCTATTATGTTACAAGTTGTTGTTTTTCAGTTTGTTCATGTAACTCAGATAATAGTCATATCTGAACTAGGAAAACCATAAACTATATTTGCCAAAACAGCTCTTATTTTGTGATAAAGAAGTCTAAAAGGATTATCCAAAGCGATCAAGTGTTTTAATTTGTCTAGCATAATGTATGTTTATCTAATATTTATTAATTTATACTTATTTTTTCGTTCTTATCAAGAAAATAGTGTTAAAAATTGATTAAATAATTTTGATATGAGTTTTTATGTAAAAAATTTAATGTCCTTGTAATATGGAGTTGTTAAAATGGGAATTATTTAATCTTGAGAATAATTATAGATTAAAGTTTTTTAAATGTAATTTTATATTAAAAAATATATGTTAGTTTTTATAGATGAAAGTTGAGATAGCTGATTTAAGTTTTGAAAATGAAGTAGTGAAATATTTACTATCGTTTTAGTTGTATTTAATGAAAAAGATGAAGCAAAAGCATGTGATACTAGAATTGAGTTGTTAAAAAGAGAAATCTTTTGAAGTAAAAAGGAAGAATTTCATTTTAAAAGAAACTCTGATAAAGTAAGAAAATTATTTTTTGAAGCTATGATCCCCTACAATTTTTTTTATTATGGATTTGTGCTAAATAAAAAAAATCTTTACTGAGAATGATTTAGGAGTAAAGAATCTTTTTATAAAATAATAAGTTGATATATATTTGAGAATGCAAAAGAAAAACTTGATAATGCAAAAATAATTATAGATAAAAATTGAAATAATGAGTTTAGGAATAGTCTAGCAAAGTATTTAAAAATAAAAATAAATGATAGTAGTATAAAAAGAATAAAAGAAGTAAAAATGCAAGAATCACATAAAAACAATTTGTTACAATTAGCTGATTATGTCGCTTCTTGATTAAACCGTTTTTATAATACATGAAAAATCAGATCAGAATATGAATACATAAAAAAAATCTCTTCAAAAGAGATTTATGTTCAGGTTTGGCCTAAATAATAGGAAAATCCTACTCTATCCAAATTATACCAAAAGGTAAGGTGTGGAACGCACAAGCGATAAACGCTACAGTTCAAGTAGGATTCAATTCCATAAATATTATATAGTATCTTCAGAATAATGCAAATATTTTAACATACTTTTTATGTTTCGCGATCCAATAAAATAAATTACTGTTTGTAAAAATTATTTCCCTTCAAAAATTTAATGTCAGTTTAATATGGAGTTATTAAAATGGAAATTATTTGAATTTGGTAGAGTTAAGAATAAAGAGTCCGTTTTAGGGAATAAAAAACTCCTCTATTAGCAAAAGCTAAAGAGGAGTTCGTGCCGATTCATGAAAAAAATCATGAAGACCAAAAAAGTATTGATATTATACTGAAAATATTTTAATTACAAATAATTATGTCAAAAGAATATACAAAAAAAGTAAGTCTTGATATATGACTCAATGAAAAAGAAACCTATGTAAATCTTTACCAAAAGTCTTATGATAATAAATTACATAATGATTTTATAGAAAATAAAGAAGATAAAAAGCATAATATTAATTCTCATACAAAATGGTTTAATAAAAAAATAAAACTAAATCATTTACAAGATAATATTGAACCTATTAATAAATGGAAGGTTTGTTTTATAGATTATTGAATGAATATTTGAACAGAAATAAATTGAATCAGACCTTCTATAATATTTAAAAGTTCTAGTTATAAATATTGAGAAGATATAATTGTAATTCCAATGACTTCATATACTGATGAACATTTTGATATAAAATCAAAAGATGAATTTGATGTTAAAATAGAGGCTAGTGAAAAAAATTGATTAGATAATAATTCATTACTAAAAATTAGGCAAATTAGATGTATATCAAAAAAGAGAATAAGAACAAATAGAAAATGAGATAAGCTTGATATAAAATGAGAGCTAGATGAAAAGTATCCTGAAGAGATTGAGTTTAAAATTAAGACAATGTTTTGAATTTAAACAAAAAAAAAGGACTTTAACTCCGAAGAGAAAGTCTCACTACTCCCGAAGGAGCTACATCTAAGTACTAATATTATATAGTATCTTCAGAATATTGCAAATATTTTAACATACTTTTTAAGTTTCGCGATCCAATAAAATAAATTACTGTTTGTAAAAATTATTTCCACCTCAAAAATTTAATGTCCTTGTAATATGGAGTCATTAATATAGCAAGTTTTGCTTTGATTTTTTTGTTTAAATTTTTGCTTTGGATTGTCAAGTTTTGATTGGACTTTTTTAGGAAAAAAGTTATATTTAGTTGCGATTAGAATTTAAAAATAAAAAATATGTCTGCACAAATAATCAGAAATACAGATGAATTGTTATCTGAAATAATTGAAAAAGTATTACCAGCAACAAATAAATTAGATATTCTTGTATGATTTTTTTATTTTTCTTGATTCAAATGAATTTATAAAGAACTTTGAGATAAAAAAGTTAGAATTCTTATTTGAATGGATACAGAATTAAAAATTGTAAATTCAGTTTTAAAAATAAATGAAATTAATTTTTCTACACCTACTAAGACAGATGCTATAAAACAAGTAAAAGAACTTTTTAATAAAACGGATGTATTGGATAACTTAAATTGAGTTGAGGCAGTTGAAGTTTATATAAATAAAATAATTGATGGTAGTTTAGAAATAAGAAAAACTATTGATCCAAATCATCAAAAAATATATTTATTTCATCATGATTGAATTTATTCTCAATGATGAACATTACCATGAACATTTATATGGTGAACTAGCAATTTAAGCTATTCTTGATTAGAATGAAGAAGAGAAAGAAATGAAATTGAAAGGGATTCAAGAGTTTTTTTAGAAGAAAAAGAAATATTTGATGATATATGGAATAATCACTCAATTTCTATAACTACTTGATGAAAAAATGATGAACTTGTAAAAGTGTTAAAACAAGAAACTTGGTTAAGATTAACAGAACCTTATTTATGTTATATTAGGTTATTAAAAGAATATTTTAATGATGATGAAGATATTAAAACACCTTCTGATTTAACGTGAGAAAAATTTTGAAATCTTGAATATCAAATTGATGCTATTAAAAAGTGATTAAAAATTATAAATGAGCATAATTGAGTAATTATTGCTGATGTAGTTTGACTTGGAAAATCAGTTATTTGATCTACTTTAGTTTGAAATTTACAAAGGTTAGAAGAAAATTCTAAAGCAATTATTATATGTCCTCCACATTTGGAAGATTGATGGAATGATTATAAAAAAGATTTTAATTTAAAAGTTGAAATTTTCAGTTCTTGAAAAATTGAAAAAGCATTAGAATATGACTTAAATGATATACATAAAGCAAGTGTAATACTTATAGATGAAGCACATAAATATAGAAATGCTGATACTATTGATTATTGAAGACTTCATCAGTTATGTCAATGAAAAAAGGTTATACTTCTATCTGCAACTCCTTTTAATAATGAGCCAAATGATATTTTTAATTTAATTAAGTTATTTCAAATTGCTTGAAATCCAACTATTCATACAAAAAATGGTTTAATTGGTGATTTCAAAGATTTACAAAATAAATATCTCGAAATAAGAAAAGAGGAAAAAGAAAAAGTTATTGATGAAAAAACTTCTTGAATCAAATTAAAAAACTTAGCAGAAAATATAAGACAACTTATTTGACCTGTAGTAGTAAGAAGATCAAGAGTAGATTTAGAAGAAGTTGAATCATATAAAAAAGATTTAAAAGAACAATGATTTGAGTTTTCAAAAGTTTCAGATCCAAAAGAATTAAAATTTGATTTATGAGATATAGAAGAACTTTATGTAGATACTTTAGAAGCTCTTGTTGAAGTAGATAGTGAGTGAAATTCTATAAATTTTGCATGAGCAAGATATCGTGCTTTGACTTATATAGATAAAGCAAATGTAGAAAAATATCAAGGTGAAATAGAAGATACTTTATGATATGAATATGCTCTTTTAGAATGAAGACAAAAAAACATGCCATTTTTTATAAGAAGACTCTTAGTTTCTAGATTTGAAAGTTCTATATTTGCCTTCAAAAAAACTCTTGCTTCAATTATATCTTCTTATGAAACTGTAAAAACTTATTTACAAGTTCTTGATTGAATTCCTGTAATAAAAAAATGAAGTTTGCCTGATGTGGAAGATTTTTTTGATGAAGAATGAATTTTAGCAGAAGAACAAGTTGATAAAGTAAGGGAATATATTAAAGAAAAGAATTGAATATTAATAATGAAAAATGATTTGGATTCTAAATTTATGAGAGATTTAGAATCTGATTTAGAATTTTTAAAATGATTACAAAAAGATTGGGATAAAGTGAAAAATGATCCAAAACTAGATAGTTTCGCAATTAAATTAAAAGAGTTACAAAAAGAAAATCAAGACAGAAAAATAGTAGTTTTTTCAATGTTTGCTGATACAGTAGAATATCTTAAATCTAATCTTTGAGAGAGAGTTTTAGTGGTAACTTGAAAATCAAAAACTGATGAACTGAAAAAAGATATAAAACTAAATTTTGATGCATGAGTTGAAATATCAAAACAAGAAAATAATTATGATATTTTACTTTGAACTGATGCAATTTCTGAATGATATAATCTTCATAGAGCAGGTATAGTTATAAATTATGATATTCCATATAATCCAACAAAAGTAATCCAAAGAATCTGAAGAATAAACAGAATAAATAAAAAAGTTTATGATACTATATATATTTATAATTATTTTCCATCTCTTGTTTGAGAAGATTATGTAAATACAAAAAGAATATCTAAACTAAAAATTAGAATGATTGCAACTGTTTTATGAGTTGATGTAAAAACTTTGACTTGAGAAGAAGAAGTATGATCTTTTTATAAAAAAGTTATTGAAAATGATAAAAATACAAATGAAGATAAATCTTGGGATAGTGAATATTTAAATGATTATAAAAAAGCAATTGCTGATAAAGAATTAGCAAAAAAGATAGAAAATATTCCACAAAGAACAAAAATAATGAGAATAGAAAAAAAATGAGTTTCTTGAATTTTACTTTTTGCTAAAAAAAGAGCAAATTTAATTTTCTATTTTTATGACACAAAAAAAGATTTAATTTCTCCTATAACAGTGAAAGAAGCATTTGAATTATTTAAAGCAGATGTCAAAGAAGAATCAAAAGAAGTTTCTAAAAACTTTTATACTAATTATGAAAAACTAAAAGAAGAGATCAAAAAACCTTGAAGTGAAGCAAATATGAATACTCAACAAAAGAAAGCATTTGAAAATGCGAATAATTTATTTGAGATGACTTGAGATAATTATTATAAATTATTAAGTGAAGTTATAAAATTATGAGCTTTACCTCTTGTTTATATGAAGCAAATAAGAAAAATTACAAAAGCAACTTGGGAAAAAGAATCAAAAATTATTAGAGAAAACATAACAGAAGAATATTTAAAATGAATAATAGATTTCTCTAAAAACTTTACTGAAGAAACATTAGATCTTATTATTAGTGAAGAATTTTAATAATTTAAATACATAGTTTCATGAAATTTAACCAAACCTACCAAAGACAATCTTTTGAAAATTTACTTAGTTCAATACTTTTTGGAGATAAATATCAAAAAGACTATAAAAGCATAAATATTGATAGAAAAACAATTTTTTTTGATGAAAAAAATTGTTTTATCTTATGAAGAGTACATCTTGATAGAGATGTATATGTTTTAGAAATGAAACAAAAGTCTAAAAAAGATCCAAGAATAACTCTTACTAAAGATGCATTTAAAATCATGGAAAATATCTGAGCAAATTATGCTCTTGTTATTTTTTATAGTGATGATTCAAAAAGTTATAGATTATCACTTCTTACGAGAAAAAAGATTTTTTGAGAAAAAGAGGAATCTGATCCAAAAAGATATAGTTTTTTGCTTTGAGAATGAGAAAAAACTAAAACTCCTGAAAAACAATTAAATAAACAAATAAATAATTTTAAAGAACTCTTTGATGCTTTTGATGTAGAAGTAGTGAGAAAAGAGTTTTTCAATAATTATCTAGATCTTTATATAAGACTTTATAGAGAAGTTATAAAAGATGTAGATTTTAAAAACAATCTAAAAACTCAAAAAATAGATCTAGTAAGCTTTACAAAAACTCTTCTTTGAAAAATAGTTTTTTTGTATTTTATACAAAAGAAAGGTTGGCTATGAGTAAAAAAATGATGAATATATTGTCATGATTGAGATAAGGATTTTATGAGAAGTTTGTGGAATGATTTCACAAGCAATGAATATAAAACTGTTTGGGAAAAAACATGATTTTTTTACAATGATTATTTAGAACATTTATTTTATGAATGATTAAATAAAGATAATAGAGATAATAATGATATAAATGATTATTTTAATTTTAAAGTGCCTTATTTAAATGGATGATTATTTAAAAAAGATTATGAAAATTGGAATGTAAACAGAGCAAAAATCTCAAATGATATTTTCTCAAATACTGAGAAAACTTGAATACTAGATGTGTTTGATACTTACAACTTCACGATTGATGAAGATGATTTGTATGATAAAGAAGTAGCTGTTGATCCAGAAATGCTTTGAAAAATTTTTGAAAAAATGATTTCTATAAGCACTGAAAATATAGATAAAATTTTAGAAGAATATAATAAAAATGAAATTTCTTGAAAAAAGAAAAAACTCGAAATAGATAATGTATTAAACAAAAAACTGGGTGCTTTTTATACTCCTCGTGAAATAGTTCACTATATGACAAAAGAGAGTTTGATAGCATATTTAGTGAATAATTTAAAATGAAAAAAAGAAGAAAATGAGGAAAAGATAAGAAAACTTTTTGATTTTAAAGAACAATTTCTTGTTTCAAAACAAGAAATAACTGAAGAAATTTTTGATAAATTGGCTTCAATTATCACGGAAGTAGATGAAATTTTGAAAAAAGTAAAAGTTTTAGACCCAGCAATCGGATCAGGGGCTTTTCCTATGTGACTTTTGCATGAAATAAGCAGTATAAGGTATTATATTTACTGAGTTTTTTATGAAACTTTTGGAGTAAATACTACCGAATTCAAAAATGAATCTTGAAAAATTTCAATGTATAAAATCAAAAGAGATGTAATTCAAAATAATATTTATTGAGTTGATATTTCAGCAGGTGCTATAGATATTGCAAGATTGAGATTTTGGTTATCACTTGTTGTTGATGAAGAAACTCCAGAACCTTTGCCAAATTTTGAATTTAAGTTTGTTTGTGCAAATACTTTGATACCTTTAATTGATGATAAATGAATTTTTGATAATATTGATGAAGAAAAATTAAGAGAAAAAGTAAACAAGTGGTACAATACACAATCAAACAAAGAAAATAAGAACGATGAATGAAAAGATAAAATAAGAAGATCAATAGAAGAAATTTTACAAAAATGACACTCAAATATTTTTGCTTCGGAAAAAGAAAAACAATTAATTACTTTTAACCCATTTGAAAGTAAAACAAATGCAGAGTTTTTTGATCTTAATTTAATGTTTTGATTTAGAAGATGAGAAAAGATTGGCATCACAATTTGAAATCCTCCCTATATTAAAGAATATGATAATAAAAATGCTTTTGATTGATTAAGAGATAAACCATATTATATTTGAAAGATGGATCTATGGTATTATTTTGCTTGTTATGGACTTGATTTATTGAAAGATTGATGAATTCAAAGTTTTATAGCACAAAACAATTGGATAACGAGTTTTGGTGCTAAAAAAATGAGAAATAAAATCTTAGAAGATGCTAAAATTAAAGAATTTATAGATTTTTGAGATTTTAAAGTATTCGAAACTGCTTGAATTCAAACAATGATTTATATTTTAGAAAAAACAAAAAATAATTCTAAGTATGAAGTTAAATATTCAAGAATTGAAAGCAAAGATTTTGATAGAAACAATTTAGATAGATTTTTATATGATACAAAAAATTCTGATGATTATAAAAAGCATTATTCAAAAATAGAAAAATCAAAATATTTAGATAAAACTTTGGATTTTGTAGATGATGAAAAAGATATTATTTTAGAAAAAATACTAAAAAATTGAACTTTTAAACTTACTGACAAAGAAGTTGCAAACTGAATACATCATCATCATTGAGATGTAAATAAAGATAGATTGGAAATATTAGGAGATAATTACAAAATTTGAGACTGAATTTTTGTTTTAAATAATGAAGAAAAAGAAGAATTAAATTTAACTGATTTTGAAAAATGACTTGTAAAACCTGACTTTTCTACAGAGGAAATTTGAAGATATTTTGCAAATTCAACAAATAAAAAATATGTTATTTATACAGATTCTAGTTTTAAAGATATATCAAAAATTGAAGATTATCCAAGTATAAAAAAACATTTAGATAAATTTAAGGAGGTTATAACATCAGATAATAAACCTTATTGATTACATAGAGCTAGAGATGAGAAGTTTTTTATTTGAGAAAAAATTATTGCTGTTAGAAAATGTGATAAACCTGCTTTTTCATATGTTGATTTTGATAGTTATGTTTCAGCAACTTTTTATGTTATAAAAACTGATAGATTAAATCAAAAGTATTTAACTTGATTATTAAACTCAAAACTAATAGAGTTTTGGTTAAAAAATAAGTGAAAAATGCAATGAAATAATTATCAATTAGATAAAGAGCCATTAGTAAATATTCCAATAAAACAAATCTCTTCAGAAGATCAAAAACCTTTTATTGAAAAAGTTGATAAGATTTTGGAAATTACAAAACAACCATTTTATGATCCAAAAAATCCTCCAAAAGAGCAAAAAGATTTGGAAGATGGAATTGATAAAATGGTTTATGAATTGTATGGTTTGAGTGAGGAGGAAGTGAGAGTGGTTGAGGAGAGTTTAGAAAAATAATTTAATAATAGCAAATATGGATAAAAGTTATATGTATCAATATATAGATTGGAATAATTTAAAAGTTATTCCTTGAAAATCAGAAGATGAAACTTTTGAGTTTCTTTGTGCTGATTTTATGAAAATAAAATATGGATTAACTAAATCTCCTTCAATTTGATGAAAAACATATAAATGAACTGAATGACCTCCAGAAAAAGGACCTGATGGATTATTATATGGATTTCAATCTAAATTCTCAAATAATTCTTTTCATAAAGAATGCTTATATGAATCTTGTGAAAATATATGGGATTGAACAGAAGTCTTATGTATTTTTACAAAAGATGAATATCCATCAGATAAAAATTCACCTAAATCTTATATTAAATGAACTTGTCCTTCTAAAAATAAAAGCTCTTGGGAATCTTACTTTGATGATTTAAGAATTAATAAAAACATTAAAAAGATTGATAAATTTTGTTGAGATAGTTTTATTAAAGAATTAAAACAAAGTTATTATTTTGAGATTTGTGAAAAATATTTCAATATTGACATGAAAGAGATATATGAGAAATGTGAAAATAAAGATGATGTTTGTAATATTAAATTAACTAATGATATAGAAAATGTAGAAAATTGATTTGAATGAATTAAAGAACATTATCAACATGATATTCCTAGAGCAAAACTCATACAAAAAAGTTATAGTTATAAAAAACTTTCTTATTCAGCAAAACCTTGGATTTGAGAAAAATTCGAAGTTTTAGAGAAAGATATAGCAGATGAATTATTTGATGAGTTAAGTGTATTTTGAAATTTTTCTTCATTTAGAGATTATTTAAATGAAACAACTAATTTAATTAATGGAAAAAATAATCTTAAAAAACACCTTGATGAGATTGAAAATCTTATATCTGAAAGAAATTGATTGTTTGTAAATTATTGAACCCAATGATTAAGTTGTTTAAATTATATTCAACAAGATAAAATAGAATTTAAAGATAAAAGAAATGGATAATATATATAAAAGAATAAGTAATATTAGAGAAAGAATAGAAGAAAAAATATTTTCCTCTATTTATGAATATTTTGAAGAAAATTGATTAAATGTTACAAGAGAGAACTTCATTATTGCTCTGAAAGAAAAGAATTTAGTTGAAAATAATTCATATTGTAAATATGTATATTTTATAAAAAAATATTTATATAAGAAAAAAGTATGCAAATAATACAAATTATATTAAAAACTTGAGAAAATTCTATGTTATCAAAAAAATCTGAGATTGTTTTTGATAACTTAAATCAAAAGAGTGTAAATATTTTTTTGATGCCTAACTCTGCTTGAAAAAGTCTGATTTTTAATGCATTAGAACATTTATTTTCCTATAATAAAACATGATTCATAAAAAAAACAAATGAAGACCTAGAAGTTGAAATTCTTTTTAATATGAATTGAGAACAATATATATTTATCAGTAATTATTATTCTTCATATAAAATATTAAAAAATTGAGTGGAAGTTAAAGATTTTGATTCAATACTTGAAGAGTATATGTCAATTAAATGAGAGAAATTAGAATATTCAGGAAATAGTAGAAATTCTCTATATTCTTTAAATAGATTTAATTTCTTAGATTTTTCAACTATATTTGATAAAGAAAATACAAATGAAATCCCATTTATTGATTCTAGATATGATGGTATTTCTAAAAGATTTATTTTAGCCTATATTTTATGAGCGAAGATTGAGGGATGATTTTTTAAATTAATAACAGATTATGAGGATAAAAAAGATTTTATAAAAAAACATAAAACAAAATTTGAAAAACATTTAAATAATTTAGAACAAATTAAGTTGATTGATAACAATATTAAAAGATTATTTGTCGAATTAGAAGATAATAGGATTATATTTTGAGATATATCTGTAGCAATAAAAGAATTAGCACAATTAAGAGAAGAATATATTAAAGTTTTCTGATATGATGAAAAAGACGGTGATTATATTTTTCTATCTAGAGAACTAGAAAATTTAGAAAAAGAAAAGCTGGAAATAGAAAATAATATGAAAAAAATAAAGGAAAGTATTAGATGAAATAAATTAATAGAATCAAATGACCTAATTGATGATAATGTATTTAAGTCAAAAGAATTATTAGAGTTTGATAAATATAATCAATATAAAGTAGATATTAAAAAGTTTGATGAGTTAAAAATAAATAATTATTTAACAAAGAATATCGATCCGTTTATTAATCAATTTAAACTTTTTTTAGTTGATCTATATAAAATATTTATAGATAAGGCAATTCTTAGTAATTTAATTAAAAAAGATGATATTTTTCAAGATTGAAACATAATTTTCAAAGAAGATACTTTAACAATTGAGGCATTTTTTAAGACTTCTGAATGAATAAGAAAAACATTAAGAATTTTAACTTTTGTATGATTACATATTTTTTCTAATAAAAATAAAACTAAATGCTTGGATTATTCATTTTATGATAGTTTTATAGAAAATATAGATTATCAATTTAGAGATGTTTTATTTGACTCTATATTTGAATTTATAACAAAGAATAATATAACTGTTCCTAGAATGTATTTATTTATAACTAAAGTTGAGGAAAAATGAATTGATAGTTCTATTTATAAACTATGAAATAATTTTTCAAAACATATCAATATAATTGATAGTATTTGATTAAAATAATTGATAAAAAGATTTGTTTTTTGTCTACCTAAGATTCTTTTAAAGACATAGGCATTTTACTTGAATAAGTATAGAAATAATTTTACTTCTATTTTTAAATTAAAAGATAAATAATTACATATGCCCAAAAAAACAACAAAACCTAAAAAACGAGAAAAAACTAATTGATTTGATTCTTTTATAGATAAAATGTTTATATGAATTTGAGAATTAAAATCAGGTCATATTGCCTTTTTCTCTTGAGCAATTTTTTTATTGTGAATTATTTTTCAATCAGCACTTATAGGTAATTTTTTATGAGAAAATAGTAGCTATTTTGCTTTTATGACTTTAGATAATACTTTACTATTTTCATTGTTATTTTTCTTTGTTTTTATTATATGAGCAATGTTTCCACCTGTTTTAATATTTTATATTATAGGTGTCATTCTTTTTGATAATGCAGAATATCAAAAGTATACAGTATTAGTTTGAATTATTATTTCATTAGTTTTGTTTTATTTTAATTGGTATAGAAATGTTTTTTTAAAACACTTAAAAATTTTTTGAATAATTTATTTTATACTATTTATATTTTGATCCTTTATAATGTATAAAAAAGTTTTAAATAGTCAGACTACTATGATAATAACTACTTCAGAAAAATCATTTCAAGCAAAACTATATTTTTCCAATTGAGCTTATTATTTTATAAAAAAAGATAAAGAAAAAATTATCTTGAATTCTAGAGATGTAAAAAGTATAAAAATAATTGAAACATGAGATTATGAAATCAATATTTGTAATAATACAGATATAGTTTTCAACGAAGTATCTTTACATGCATGATTAAATTATGAAGAGATAAAACCTTGAGATTGTTCTGAATATAAAGAAAGAAAAGAATTATATAGATATGTACCAATAACTATTTTTACAGAAGAAGATTGAATAGACACAAGATATAGTATATTCCCTACTGATTATGTTTGAGAAGAATTGTATCCAAACTGAAAATATACCATAAATATTAATGGTTTATTAAAAGAAAATAAAGCTATAGAATATAATAATTGAATTGACTTTGAGATAAAATAGCTGATAAAAGTTTTATAGACTCTAACCTTTATCTTTAATTAGATAATTTAAATAATCTCTAAACATTTGCTTTGGAAGTTTTTATTTTGTGTAAAATATTAGTTTCATTTATTCAAATTACGAATTAAATCTATTATTATATAATCCATTTTTAGAAAAAACAACAAATTTTTAAATTATATGTTAAAAAATACAAGATAATCTAATAAAATAGAACAAAACACTTGTATTTTTTATATAGTAGTGTACTATATCTAATATAGTATTTACTAAAAAAACTTATTATGTCTACAAAATTCCTAAACTCAAAAGAACTTTGAGAAAAAATTAAAAATTTAAGAGTTAGTAAAAAATTATCACAAGAAGAAATATCAAACTTAATATGAATCAGTAGAATCACTCTTGCAAAGATAGAATCAGGTGAGAGAAACATAAAAGAAGAAGAGTTAGAAACTATTTCTGAGATCTTTGAAAAGCCTATAAATTACTTCGTAAAAGAAAGTGATGGTATAAAAGAGTTAGATAAAAACGATAAAAATTATATATTTAAAAAGGTTTTTCTTTATATATTGAACAAAGTATGAGAAAAAGCTAATGTATGAAAAATAGTTGTTTATAAACTATTATACTTTTCTGAGTTTAATCATTATGAAAAGTTTTGAAAAAGCTTACTAAATATAGAATTTAAAAAATGGCCTATGTGACCAGTTCCAGATCCAGAAGAGACAAAAGAGATATTTAAAGAAATGGAGCTAAATAATCAAATAGAAGAAGTAAAAACACTTTTTAAATGATATGAACAACATAGATTTGTATCACAATTAAAAGATGTAGATTTTTATGATCTAGTAAAGGATTTACAACCAGAGCAAATACAAGTAGTAGATGATGTTATAGAAAAACTTTCTAATATGACCGCTACTCAAATAAGCGAATATTCTCACTGAGATATGCCTTATAGAGCTACGAAACAATCTTGAGACATCATAAGTAAGACAAAAGTATTTTACAGAACGCCTGAATATTCTGTAACACTTTGAGAAGATGATTAATATAGATTATATAGATGAATTTAATAAAGAATATAAAAAGCTATGTAAAAAATACATCTCTTTAAAGAAAGATTTTTGAGACTTTGTAGATGTACTTGAAGAAGCTATAAATGATGATTTTAATAGTTTTTTAGAGATGTGAATCATATGAGTTAGAATTGCAGATTTGTGAGAAATTTCTAAAAATATAATTCCTATGAAAGTCAGGAAGTTTGTTTGCGTAAGTATAGCTTGAAAATCAAGAAACTCTTGAATAAGAATTATTTATTTATATGATGAATCAAATAAGTCAGTAACTTTTTTAGAAATATATCATAAAAATAGTAAAGAAAATCATGATATAAATAGAATTAAAAGTTATATAAAGTAAACTTATGGAACTACAAAAACTTTAAGTCCGATAATGATGATATTTTGAAATAAAAACCACTAATTTTTATTGTAACACCCCCATGCTAAAAGTATCCCTAGAAATAAAAGCAGAAAACTGATTTTCTACCACTGATATAGTAGATATCCCAAGCGTCTCAGATAGAGTCGCTGTATTATTTTATTTATATACTAAATATATAACATGATAAATATAAGACTACAAAAAATAAGTGATGCAAAGAGGTTTTATGAAATATTAAATAATCCTAGTTTTAAATACTTTAATGTTCAACCAAATTCTATTGAAGAAGAAATAGAATATCTTAAATGAAATGAAAAACGTATAAAAGATAATATAGAATATAATTATACGATTTTAAAGGACAGAGATGTTATTTGAGCTATAGGAGTAAAAATAAAACCTAATAGTAATTTTATTGGTGAGATTTGATATTTTCTTGATGAAAAATACTGGTGACATGGAATAACAAGTCAAGCAGTTAAATTGATAGAAGAAGTTTGTATTCATAAATTAAATTTAACAAGATTGGAAATTTATATGCAATTGGAAAATAAAGCTAGTGAAAAAGTAGCAATAAAAAATTTTTATGAAAAAGAAGGTATATTAAAACAATTTATAAAACATAAAGATAGTAGTAAAAAAGATTGTTATTTATATGCCAAGATAGTTTGATAAAGTTTCTATCAAAAAAAGTACCAAAATTTTGGTACTTTTTTATTGTAAATACTCTTTCCATTTTAATTTACAAATGATGGGTTCTAAACCCCTACTTTTAAGTAGAGAGGAGGACCACATTTGCACAATGGGTTTAAACCCCACGGCTTCAGCCTGATTGTAAAAGAAAAAGTGGTAAAAATCAAT